>JAPLRL010000066.1 GCA_026399205.1 Gammaproteobacteria bacterium | reverse complement strand
GACGCGTCCACATATCCATAGGCTGATTCTTATTAAGTGAGCTTTATTTATTCATAATGTTTTTTTATTTTTAAATAGAAAATATGTTTTTAACATAGTTGATCTCAATTTGACAAAGATCTAGCCAAATTCAGGAGGTCTTTCACTGCGTTCAGGATGACGTTTGTTCGTTGTGAGTGCTAATAAAACAAACTTATCCACAACCTGAGGAGTTACAAAAAACCTTAGTTACATCCCACTATAATTCGGCCCGCCGCCGCCCTCTGGTGCGGTCCAGATAATGTTTTGCCTCGGGTCTTTAATGTCGCAGGTTTTACAATGAATGCAATTTTGTGCATTAATTTGTAATCTGGGGTGAGTGGCTTCGTCGACGATTTCATATACAGCTGCTGGGCAGTAGCGGGTTTCTGGAGAGGCGTATTGCTTGAAGTTGACTTCAATGGCGAGTGCGGGGCTGCCTAGTTTTAAATGGCAGGGTTGGTTTTCTGCATGAAAGGTATTGGTTAAATAGACGGAAGATAAGCGATCAAACGTCAGGATGCCATCGGGTTTAGGATATTCAATGAGCTTTGAGTCGGCCGCAAGGCGAAGGGATGTATAATCTGGGCGATGAGAGAGCGTCCAGGGGCTGCGTCCTTTGGTGATGTATGTTTCAAAAGCGGCATTGCAAAGGCCAGGAATTAAGCCATAACGAAATCCTGGGCGGATGTTGCGTGCCTGCCATAATTCTTTTTTGACCCACGAGGTTTGTATCAGCGTTGGATAGTGCAGCGGTTCGCGTGCGCCACTTGCCTGCTGTGCGGTTTCAAAACTGGCTTCTGCTGCAAATATGCCTGATTGAATGGCGGTATGAATGCCTTTGATTTGCGGGACATTTAAAAAACCAGCGCCATCCCCAATGAGTGCGCCGCCGGGAAACGTAAGTTTGGGAATGGCTTGCCAACCGCCTTCATTGAGTGCTTTAGCGCCATAACCAATGCGTTCGCCGCCTTGTAACATGGATTTGACCCAGGGATGGGTTTTAAATCGTTGAAACTCCTGAAAGGGGCTTAAATAGGGGTTTTTATAATCCAGCCCGACCACAAAACCAATTGCGACGAGATTATCTTGTAAATAATAAATGAACGATCCGCCATAGGTTGCATGATCGAGCGGCCATCCAACCGAGTGTAAAACGGTGCCCGGTTCATAACGAGGGGAGGGAATCTGCCATAATTCTTTGATACCAAGACCATAGCTTTGTGGGGAGGTTTGGCGGCGTAATTGATAATGTTTGATGAGTTGTTCGGTCAGTTGGCCGCGGCATCCTTCTGCAAAGAGCGTGAGCTTGGCATGTAAGGTCATGCCGGGTTGGTATTGATCGGTCGGTTGATTGTGTTTATCGACTCCCATGTCGCCTGTTTTGATGCCTATCACTTGATTGTTGTCATTAAAGATCGTTTGAACCGCGCTGAATCCGGGATAAATTTCACATCCTAATTTTTCAGCTTCTTGCCCTAGAAACTCACCAAATTGCCCTAGACGGATTAAGTAATTTCCGTGGTTTTTCATCTGTGGTGGGGTGGGCAGCCGCAAAGCATGGTGTTTACTGAGTAAATAAAAACCGTCTTTTTTAACAGGGGCATTGAGCGGGGCTTGTTGCCAGGTGTCAGGAAGCAGCGTTTGTAAACTTTTAGGGTTTAAGACTGCACCTGCGAGAAGATGCGCGCCAACACGTGCGCCTTTTTCTAAAATGCAGACCGAAAGCGGTTTTTGGTAAAACTGGGCTAGTTGCTTTAAGCGAATACCGGCGGCACAACCCGCAGGGCCCGCGCCAACGATGATGATATCATATTCCATGATATGGCTTATAATGTGAGAGCGTATGTGTGATTGCAGCATGATGTGATCATCGCGTCAACTTATTTATGGGTGGAGGATGACATGAAAAAAATAAGCTATATCGTCTTAGGGTGGTTATGGTTAAGTCTGGTGTTTGCAGGGACGACACCCGTTGCCATAGTTGCACCTGATGCCACCACCTTTGAAGTGAGATTGCCGGGTAATGCAACCACGGGATTTCAGTGGTCAGTGTTAACCTATGATAAGACCTTATTAAAACTTAACGGACAAACCTACCAGGCTAAAAAAACAGGTTTGATGGGCAGTGGGGGTGAGGCGGTATTTTCTTTTACTTGCTTAAAGAAAACACGACCGCAATCGACCGATGTGGTGTTTAGTTACCGCCGCCCTTGGGAAAAACAAGCTGTGAAGTCAACCAAAGTCGTGGTGGTTTTTCAAAAGAATAAATAAATTTTATAAAATGCGTGACGTTTATGTTTAGTTATGATACAATCTGGCGAGTAATAATTGAGAAACCGTAATTGCTCGCACGTCATCCCGAGCGCAGCGAGGGATCTACTGTCATGAAGCGTTGTGCCAATTGATGGAGTTCCCTCGCTGCGCTCGGGATGACGTGGCAGGTGGGCAGTTATGAGAAAACGATTATTTCTATGCTGGATATAGCGGTCTCTAAAATGGAGTGGGAATCATGTTAATTTTAACGCGCCGAATAGGCGAAACCTTGATCATTGGGGATGATGTGACAATTACGGTTTTGGGTGTGAAAGGCAATCAAGTCCGATTGGGTATTAATGCGCCAAAAGATGTGTCTGTTCATCGTGAAGAAATTTATTTACGTATTCAACAAGAAAAAGAAAGTGAATCCTCTACTGAGGAATCATAGCATTAGTGGGTGATGGCACGTTGCAACTCCTGCGGAGAATGCACGTGTGTTACCCAACCCATCTTGCAAGAGTAACTGTCCTTGGTTATCGACCCCATACGCAATGCCTGAGTGTTGTTTTCCTGCTTGATCGAGCGTGGTGGGTTTTCCATATAAACTATCAGCATTAATCCATTCTTGCTTAAACGCTTGCCAACCTAAGCGTTGATAAGTGGCAAGATAGGTGTCTAGGGTGTCAATCAGATAAGCCGTTAATGGATTACGATCGATGCGTTGGGGGGTGATGAGGTGTAAGGCGGTGATCGCTTGATTGCTGACATGGTCAGTTGGACAGATGTCAAGATTGAGGCCTATGCCAATAATGAGCGTTGTTTGAGCGGCATTGGTTTTGACTATCTCAATAAGAATGCCTCCTAATTTTTTGCCATTAAACACCAGATCGTTGGGCCATTTGAGTTTTATCTCGGGGTGAATATCTAGGCGTTTAAAGGCTGCGAGCAGACTTAAACCAACGATTAAGCTGTAGGGTCCTAAAGCGTGGTTGCCGTGCTGCACCGTCAGTTTGATTGAGCAATAGAGATTTCCCCCTTCTGGAGAATGCCAAGTGCGCCCTAGGCGCCCGCGGCCATGGGTTTGGCTTTCGGCGACACAGACACAGTAGGCTGCAAATGAATCATGGGCTTTCAAGACATCATTGGTGGATAACGTCGTGTCTAAACAAATCAACTCTAAGGGATGCGTCCAACCCAATTGAGACAAAGAATGTTTGATGGCATCAATATTAAGCGGTTGAGGGGTCATAGACATGATGTTGAATGGTTTCAATTGAGGGATGATAGCATAGTGAAGCCGCAAAGGCGGGCTGAGGGAAAAATGTAAGCATAGACCAAGATTGATCGTGAAGCGGATCGTGAAAGGGCCCTGTTTTTAGCAAATCGATTGATTGAGTCGGATAGTTAATGCCAAACCCATTGGCCTTAATGAGGGCTTCTTTTCGTGACCAAATCGAAAAAAACCGCAGGGCTAATAATGCGGGGGGGGAATGCTGTAAATATGCTTGCTCAGTTGGGGAAAAAAAATGAGCCGCAATCCCCAGAAAAGGACGACATGAAAATTGTTCAATATCAATGCCCAGGGTCTGTTGTTGGCCGACAGCGAGTAACGCGACGTCTTGAGAATGGCTAATATTAAACTTGATTTGGCTCGTATGCGCAAACTCAGGTTTGCCATACGTCTGGTATTGAAAATATAAGGTACTGGGTAAACAATTGAGGTAACGCGCGAGAATAGTTTTGACGGCTAAGCGTGCTTGGGCAAAGCGCCTTCGATGTTGCGGAAAATAAAAACGCCGAAAGCGCTCCAGTTCCTCTGCATTGAGCCAATTGAGCTGATGTTCGAAGGGGCACGAAGGCTCAAGCGCAATACGCCATACGTCAATATGAGAGGGGCTGAGTGAGTAGGGGTGGGTGTTCAAGGTAGGATCTGAAAATATGAGGATGGGGGGGAGTATAAGGTATTTTTGAATGGTTTCATAACGTTGCAAGCGCTTTGGCTTGTGCGCTATAAGTGAAAAATAAACAAGCACAAAGTTTCAAATAAGAATTGTTTGCGCTCTTAATTTGTAGTATGATCCGTGCCTGAATTTAGCCGGAGTCCCTCATGCCAGAATGGAACATTAACCTGATTAACAATCCGCAGGAGCAGCATATACAAATCACGCTCGATATGGCGGGGTACCTTGCCTTAGTCGAAAAGTATCATGCACTTGCAAACGATAATGTTGCGGGGCGTCAGGCAGCGATTGCTGAGTTGAGAGCTTATAAACAAAATATCCTGTTCGGTTTGATGAGCCCGCTATTTTGGTCAACGGTTCTAGAGCAACTGAAAAGCACCGTGGCTGATACGAGTAGTCCTTTATATTGTTATTTAGTTGCTCCTTTTTGTAATGCGACAACTCCTTTAGTCTTTGACTGCCTTAATCTTCATTTTCCTGAAATCATAAAAAACTGTATGGATGCGTTTATTACTAAATCGATGAAGGAGCGTCAAGCGGATGCGGTGTTACGTATCGATGTGAAAACGGGGATGTCTGGCGAACAGTTTTTCATGTGTTTTAAAGATAACGGCTGCGGGTTTTCAGCAACCCAACTAGATGACTTAGAAGCCTTTAAAGGCAGAGTCTGTGATCATAACGATAAGCCGCATCGTCAAGTTCCGATTTACTTCGGTGGGAATAGCCGCGGTCTTAGAATGCTGCGCGATCACCTTTGGGGATTTGTGCGCAACGCTTCTCGGGTTGATGAGAACATTTGTGAAGTGAAGCCTGGTCAGAGCGATATCTTTTTCTCAAATCATGAAACAGGTGGGGCAATGATCGTGTTATCGAGCTGCGCAATGAGGCCTGAGCAGTTAGAGTCAACGGCGACACAAGCACGGACGGATTCGGAGTCTCATGAAACGATTGTACTGACCTTGCCAGTGAAAAGACGGTTACGCAGTCAGGTTGATCAGCCGGGCCAACCGTTAGCAGCTTTACCTTCCTCTCCTGAGCCATCGCGGACATCTGTTTCTTCTCCTGGACCTTCTTTTTTTTCACCATCCCCTACATCATCGCTCGAACTTAAATCTTTAGGTGCTCCCTCTCCAGCAAGCCAAGGGGCTTTTAATTCACCAATATGATTTATTGATAACACTTCAATTTAAATTGTGATAGAGTAATCCGGATTTTCTCGCACGTCATCCCGAGCGCAGCGAGGGATCTCCTTATTTAGGTAGAGTGCCATCTGCTTGGAGATGCCTCGCTGCGCTCGGGATGACGTGGGGCGTGAGTGATCTTTAAATGGGGGAGAGGATGAGCATGTTAAAAATGAAAGCCTTGTTTGTAGGGTGTTTTTTATATACTGGGATGTGTGTTGCGGATGATGTGCAATTAGTTGGGACCATTTCCCAAACGATGCATGCGCCCACAAAATCAGGGCGTTTGTATGCACACGCGGTCAATAAAGAACAAGTATTGCAACTGTTAGCGATTAAACTGAATGCCAAAGGGCAGCACGCATTGCAGGCTCGCTTAACCCAACCGATGACTGCACCACCTACAGAAGGGCTAGCTCAAGCGGGTTCTGCTAAGCAATTGGGAATGAATGGGGTGCCTGTCTTAAATCAAGGGATGCACGGGACCTGTGCGACGTTTGCAGTGACTGCAGCGATGGATGCGGCTTTAAATAAGCAAGACGGGATTAGCCAATTATGCCAATTGTTATTGGGTTCTTATCTAGAAGAACAAGGGTACTCGCCTAGTGGTTGGGATGGGGCAATGGGTTTCCAGATGTTAGCTCAAATGGACACGTTTGGGGTGGTGACTAAAGCGCAAGAGCGTAGCGTGGGTTGTGCGGGGTTGTATGATTATCCGCGGATGTCGCCCAATGCACCGGTAGAAAAAATGTCGGTAGAAGCGTATCACCAACTCAGTGAAGAATTAGATCACAGTCCTAAATGGTATCCTATTTTGCATATTGCACAATTTGCGCGGTCGGTGAATACTCAACTGGTTTTTGCTCAGGTCAAGAATGCACTTAAACAAGGCGATCGGGTGGTGCTTGGATCCTTGATTATTTCTCCTGAAGACGGTGTTGTCGGTGCGGTCGGCACCTACCATGTGCGCAATGATACCTGGGTGTTAACCCCTAAATTGCGACTTGATATTGAAAAAACTCAAAACTTCGCAGCGCATGAATTGGTGATCACGGGGTTTGATGATCAGGCGATATCAACAGACGACAGTGGTGGAAAACATCAAGGGTTGTTGACCCTGCGTAACTCCTGGGGGAGTGATGCGGGCGATCAAGGCGAGTTTTATATGAGCTATGATTATTTCAGAATGCTGGTGTTAGAGGCGTATCGGATTTTGTCATAATCTCCGAATACCCGAGCCGCGACCGTAAGGGAGCGGAAGTTTTAAAACTTGCGCTCGCGTTAAAACTTCCGCTCCCTTACGGTCGCGGCTCGGATGTTTGTGCGTTGCTTGAAGATAAAGCTGGGTGGGTAAAGTAGCTGCGCCTTGGTGCCCGCCAAATAGCTCTGAGCCACCGGTGGGCACGTCGCGTGATCTTCCAGCAATGAAAGGGGGTTACGGTGTGGCTCCTTTGCCCACCCTACAAAAACTCTAGGATTTCTAGTATGATTTCTTTTTTTCATTAGCGAATAGGTTCAATACGATGAGTCAGCGACAGTGTTTAGATTTCGAACAGCCAATTGAAGAGCTTAATCAAAAAATTGAAGCGCTACAACGCGTTGGAACGGATACGGAACTGAATTTAAACGAAGAAATCACGCGTCTCACCGCAAAGGTAGGGGAACTCACCACTTCTATTTTTTCAACATTAGAACCTTGGCAAGTGACTCAATTGGCGCGTCATCCCTTGCGTCCGCAAACAACGGATTATATCGAAGCGATTTTTACTGATTTTCAAGAACTTCATGGGGACAGACATTCTTCATCAGCACCAGCCATTATTGGTGGCATCGCGCGCCTAGATGGCCTGCCGGTGATGATATTAGGGCATCAAAAAGGGAAGCGAACCAAAGAAAAAGTGTATCGTAACTTTGGGATGGCGCGTCCTGAAGAGTACCGAAAAGCGCTGCGCCTCATGAAATTAGCAGAGAAATTTCACATCCCTTTGGTGACATTTATTGATACCGCAGGAGCGTATCCTGGTATTGGTGCAGAAGAGCGCAATCAATCAGAAGCGATTGCACGAAATTTATTAGAAATGTCGACTTTAAAAACGCCGATTGTGTGTGTGGTAACGGGGGAGGCGGGATCAGGCGGCGCGTTAGCGATTGGGGTCGGTGATAAAGTATTTATGTTGCAATACAGCATTTATTCAGTGATTTCTCCAGAAGGCTGTGCGTCTATTTTATGGAAAGATACCGCTAAAGCCCCCGATGCTGCAAAAGCGATGGGCGTTACCGCGCCACAGATCGCCGCATTTGGGCTGATTGATGAGGTGATTCCTGAGCCATCCGGCGGAGCACATCGTGATGTGCCTTTAATCGCAGAACGCATTAAACAAAAAATTCGTCAGTCTTTTCGGGAATTGCAGCTTTTATCAGTTGAGCAATTGTTAGCGTCGCGTTATCAAAAATATATGGCGATGGGGGCGTGTGAATAAAACGCTCCTTTCCGATGAGTGGCGTCAGACCCTCTTGCAGTTTAAACGTCTTTTTGTTGGGTTCAGTGGTGGGCTTGATTCTTCGGCTTTATTGCATGTTTTGTCTTTAGAGCCGCTCTTGTTTGAACGGCTGCATGCGATTCATGTCCACCACGGGTTGAGCGTGAATGCTGATCTCTGGCAGCGCCATTGTGAAGAGATGTGTCAACAGCGGGTTATCCCTTTACAGGTCAGATCCGTTCAGTGTCAACAAACTTCGAATCAAGAAGCCATCGCGCGATCGGCACGTTATCAAGTGTTTGATGAACTGCTGGGTGAGGGAGATGCCTTGGTGTTAGCCCATCATCAAGATGATCAAGCTGAAACGCTTTTATTGCAACTGAGTCGCGGTGCGGGGATTGACGGACTATGCGCCATGTGGCCGGAGCGACGTCGTCAAGCTTATACTGTACTGCGTCCTTTTTTAGCGCAGGAAAAGCATCGCCTGTTAGCCTATGCCCAATATCATCAATTGCAGTGGGTTGAAGATGAAAGTAATCAGCAAACAGACTATCGGCGTAATGCGCTGCGTCATGATATTTTGCCAAGCCTTGCTACACTTTGGCCGCAAGTGAGGGCACAATTTGCGCAGGTGGCCGCTCATAGTCAACAAGCCAGTGCTAATTTATTTGACCTTGCTTGTCTAGATTACCCCGCTTTGCGAGAGGGTTCATCGATACTCCCCTTGACGAATGTGCGTGAACTTAAACCGGAGCGCTTCGCTAATGTTTTGTGGTATTGGTTAAAGCAGCAGCAAGTCACCCCCTTGAACCAGCATATGGTGCAGCGCGTGATGAGTGAATTGGTGGCGGCAAAAAACGCAGCAGGCAAGCGCGTGCGTTTTGCTCATCTTGAGGTTTGGTGCTATCAACACGCTCTGCATGTGGTGCCACTGCAATGCGAAAAATCGCCCTGCATGCCGTTGATTTGGCATGATTTTCCTCATGCATTAGTGTTGCCGGATGCGCGAGGTAAGCTCGTGGTTAGTGAGCTCCTTCATTACAGCCGTAGGTTGGGCCTTGGCCCAACAAAAGATCGCCTGTTGGGCCAAGGCCCAACCTACAGTTTCAAATCTTCATCCGAGATCTCCAAGGGGGCGCAAACAATGACGATAGAAGTCCGTTTTCGCAAAGGCGGAGAAACGTTTTATTGGCATGGTCAAACCAAATCATTAAAAAAATGTTTCCAAGACTGGCATATTCCACCCTGGCGGCGCCATGAAGTGCCTTTGATTTATGCCAATGGTGAGTTAGTGCAGGTGGTCGGTTTTGCCGTTGGAGATCGGTTTAAAGCATTGGGGTTTGATGAGAGCCCTATCGTATGGGAGCAACAAAATGCTTGATACAAACACGATTTTAAATGAGGTGAGGCGTGCATTAGAAGAAGATATTCGCAGCGGTGATGTAAGTGCGGCCTTACTCCCTGATGGGTTGGAGGTTATCGCAACGCTTATCACCCGAGAGCCCATGTTGTTAGCGGGGCTTCCTTGGGTCAATATGACGTTTCAAGAGGTGGATCCGAGCATCAACATTGAGTGGTTAGTGGCAGAAGGCACTTGGGTGGCGCAGCCGCAGGCCTTATGTCGGGTGAGTGGAAAAGCGAAATCTATTTTAACCGCTGAGCGCACCGCATTGAATTTTTTGCAAACCTTATCGGGTACCGCAACGCAAACATATCATATGGTCAAACAATTAAAAGGCATGAAAACGCAGCTTCTCGATACGAGAAAAACGATACCGGGATTACGTTATGCTCAAAAATATGCAGTCAAGTGCGCTGGCGGTATGAACCATCGTATGGGCTTATATGATGCGTATTTAATTAAAGAAAACCATATTCGGGCACTAGGCTCCTTAACCAACGCCATCCATAGGGCACGAGCTAAAG
Source organism: Gammaproteobacteria bacterium (assembly GCA_026399205.1). GTDB lineage: Bacteria > Pseudomonadota > Gammaproteobacteria > Legionellales > Legionellaceae > 2-12-FULL-37-14. Next base: position 3,912 of record JAPLRL010000066.1, on the reverse strand, counting down.
GTGATGGCCTGATGGTAGAAGTCGAGGTTGAAGATCTCACGCAACTTCAAGAAGCGCTGCTTGCAAAGCCTTGTCGCATTTTATTAGACAATTTTTCATTGGCTTTATTAAAAAAAGCAGTAAAAATGAATGCGGCGTATGGCTGTGAACTAGAAGCTTCAGGGGGCGTTAATATAGAAACCATTCGTCTGATTGCAAAGACAGGGGTTGATTTTATTTCAGTCGGTGAGCTGACAAAATCGATTCGTGCCATTGATTTAAGCTTGCTGGTGGAGGAAAAACATGCAAATTAAGATTGTATTGACAGGCGGGGGCTCAGCAGGTCATGTGACGCCGAATTTAGCGCTCATTGAGGCATTGGAATCACGCGGTTGGCGGATTGATTACATTGGATCGCTCGCGGGGATTGAGCGCGATATGGTGGAACGTGAAGGCATTCCCTATCACGCGATCAGCACCGGAAAATTTCGTCGTCATGTGGTCTGGAAGAATCTGCTCGAGCCTTTTAAAGTGCTCCGTGGGATTTATCAAGCTTTTTGCCATTTACGCCGGATTCGCCCACAGATTGTATTTTCCAAAGGTGGCTTTGTGGCGTTTCCTGTGGTGTTTAGTGCGTGGCTATTACGAATTCCTGTGGTCGCACATGAGTCTGATTTAACGCCAGGATTGGCTAATCGTTTAAGTTTTCCATTTGTGTCTAAGCTCTGTGTTTCATTTGAGGGTGCTAAAGCGCAATTTAGGCATCAAGGTAAAGTGATTGTCACAGGATCTCCGGTGCGCTCTTCTTTATTTGAAGGGGATCCTAAACGCGCTTTAAAACGCTGTGGTTTTAATGGAAAAAAACCGGTGCTATTGGTGGTCGGTGGGAGCCTTGGCGCGCAAAAACTGAATGAGGTGGTGAGGGCGACGCTACCCACACTGTGTGAGCACTATTCGGTACTGCATTTATGTGGCAGGGGCAAAATCGACGCGTCGTTGAAGGAGAGCGCTGATTATTTTCAATGCGAATATGCTCACGATGAAATGGCTGACTTTATGGCGGCGAGCACTTTGATTGTCTCAAGATCGGGGGCGAATGCGCTCTATGAAATGCTGGTCTTAAAAAAACCCCATGTGTTGATTCCATTGTCTGCCAAAGCCAGCCGCGGGGATCAAATTCAAAATGCACGCTATTTTGAACAGCAGGGGGTGAGTGTGGTCTTACAAGACCAGGATCTGACGAGCGAGACGTTATTACATGCAGTAGACTCGGTGTCTCAACGTCTGCCAGATATTTGTGCAAAAATAGAGGCTTTAGAGATCCACTCAGCAACAGAAAGATTGGTAGCGTTGATTGAGGTGCAGGCAAAACATAAGTAACTACCCAGGTTGTCACCACAAGAGCCGACGTCATCCCGAGCGCCAGCGAGGGATCTCCCTTCGATTGGCACTCAGCTAGCCCAAGGAGATCAATCCTTCGCTGGCGCTCAGGATGACGTGCTACCTGGGTAGTTACAAACATAGTCTCAAGCTACTGGAGTTTAGCCATTTTTAGTTCGGATGCTCCTCAGGGCGAACGGATTTTGGAAAATTGGCTAAAGGTCCAGAAGCTATGGATATAACCTTAATGTTGCGATACAATCCATTCCACTCACATTTATATCACCAAGGTTATAATATGCCACTTCCGCGTCTTTCATTATTACATCGGAGCCCTGTCGCTGATTTGTTAGTGCATAGAGCAGCGCCAAATCGCTTGATACAGGACGTACGCACAATTTTAAGCCACGATAATTTTTCAGACGATGAGATAGCCTCTTTATTAAACGAAGCAAATCTTAATGCTGCCGGTGCTGATAATGCACTATTGGCATTGGCCCTGTTAGCGCGGACGGGACTTTTACGTTCAACAACGCATCATAGATCGTCTGAAGAGCCGACAGCGGCACAACCAAGGATGTTGGAGGAGGCTATCCGCAATGTCTTTCAATCATCAGATCCTGTGACGAGCGCGCTTCTTTTGCTGTATATTTCTTCTTATGAAATGATGAATGAATCCACTACACAACAGGCATCTGATGCAAGAAATATATTGTTTTTAACACAAAGTCCTGCGTTACGAGCACTCTTGCCAGAAGATGCTAGCTCACATCGTGCGGTACGTTTTTTTAGTGAGCACTTGCCGTCTGCTGTTCCTTTGAATTTGACTGCTACACAAAGAACAGCGGCGCAGTTGGTTGGGGCAATATTTTCGCCTCATCTGCCACTTCAGGTCGTATTTAGGGAGCATCTTCCTAGGATACAAGAGTTTGTTAACCGCGTTTCTAATTCAGTCAATTCTGTTGATATCGAGAGACAACGTGATAGATTATTTATAGCGCTCATAGCAGAAAATGAAAATGCATTGAGTCTGGCTGGCAATAGAGGGGACAGCCCTGATTAGTCATCCAGAGATCTGATCTGATAGTCCGCTTGATCGCAGAGGCCGGCTACTCACATCGCTTTCTTGCGCCTGCAGCTTATACTTTAACAAGTTGCACGCCACAGTTCCCCTTGTTAGAATGCCTGCGCTTTTATATAAAGCAGGAAAAATAAAGCAGTATATGAAAATACTGCCATCGTCCAATCAACAAGGAGAAACAAAATGAAATCTAACCTTTTCGTGGGGGTATTGTCTGGTGTATTGTCTTTAGCAGGGTTTGCTGCACTTGCTGAAGATAAGCCAGCGTCAAAGGCTGTTCAGCCTGTCATTGTTCAACAAAAACTGGATTTAAATACCGCGCAAGTGTATCAACTGATTCACGTGGTGAAAGGCATTGGGAAAAAACGTGCCGAAGCCATTGTGACTTATCGTGACAAACACCAAGGCTTTCACTCGGTTGACGAGTTAGCGAACGTACCCGGTATTGGCAAACGGTTCGTTGAAGCACATTTGAGTGAGATACAAGCTGCATTTGTGGTTGTTGAGTCGAAATAGTTAATGCTCTCTCCCCGCCACGGCGGGGATCCACCCCTTACTGCTCAATTAATAAAACTATTGATAATTTTAAATTACTTATTTATTATAAATAATCATGGAGTGAGGCCTTGACTTCGTTTTTGGGAGATCCAAATGATTTTTATACACATTCCAGAAGGCTGGACGTTTGCTCGAGGGCAATATAGTGATGAAGTGAAAACTAACGATTGCTTGGTTCATGAACAAACACGGGACGTGATTGAACTACAGCTGGCCATTAAAGAAAGGTTACAACATTACACGAGTAAGTCACCTAAAGCGCTTATGTTTAAAACCGCATTAGGGGAGATCCATATTCCTATCTATCACAAGCGAGTGCCGCTCGGTATCATGAATCAGGTGTTGGCGTATGCGCCTCGTAATAATGGCAAGTACGCTGCTGAATATACTGAATTTGGTTTGGGTTTAAAATATTCGTATAAACGACAGAGTAAACTGGCTGAATTGATGCTTTCTGCGAGCACCGCAAGTGCAAATGCCAGTTTCTCGGGGGGAGAGAACAACCCATCAATTGCGGCTTCACCAGAAAAAGCAGATGCGGCTAGTGTTGCGGGTAGTCCACATAGTTGGTTTACAGCCAGCCATGATCGCTTGAGCCCAGCCCAGCGAGCAAAGATCGAAGATCAGCGACAAGCACAGCGCGATCAACGTAGAGGTCCAGAGCGCAGGTTTTAACTTGGGCATGTTTACATTTGCCATTAACGCCGTCATCCCGAGCGAAGCGAGGGATCTCCTGCTACCTGATGGATCCCTCGCTTCGCTCGGGATCACGTGTAACCTAATTTCCCGACAAAATTGTAGCTAGGTCGTCAAAAAACCATTAATTAACAAGAAATTAGATGCTATTTAGCCTTGCTTTTTGCCTTAAACATAGCGACAATTATCGCCATGTTTAAGGCGTAGGCGAGACATGG
>JAPLRL010000004.1 GCA_026399205.1 Gammaproteobacteria bacterium | reverse complement strand
CTTGTTCACTTGCAGTTTATCCATTCATTTAAAAAACAAGTGGATAAACCAATTGTATGTTATATGTCAATTAATTTATTCAATATCGTGCCACATCAAGCACCCTCATCCCCAACCCTTCTCCCTCAAGGGAGAAGGGAGTAGATTGCACTAACTGGCTAACCTCAGTTCAAATCAAGATGGGACAGCCCTGGTTGTGTCATGCTTTCAGATTGACGATAGGTGATGCAATGTATATACTTAAAATATATACATAGAACATAAAAAGGTGCTTACCATGAAAACTGCCAAGGTCTTCATCTCGGGTCATTCACAAGCCGTGCGACTTCCTAAAGAATTTCAGTTTCATAACAAAGAAGTAGAGATTTTTAAACGAGGAAATGAAACGATTATGCGTGAAAAACCAAAAAATTTAAAACAAGCCTTTACATTATTAACCAGCATGCCTGACGATTTTTTTTCTTGTGGGCGAGAAGATCGGCTGCCTGAGGAAAGGGAGTCTTTCTAAATGACATGCGCTTACTTATTGGATACTAACATTTGTATCTATATTGCAAAACAGAAGCCCAAACAAGTATTAGAGCGGTTTGAACAATTGGAACCTGGTGATATTGCCATGTCATTGATCACTTATGGTGAGTTGTTATATGGCGCTGAAAAAAGCCAAGATCCCAAAAAATCTAAACATACCTTGCAGGCTTTAGCTGATTTGATTCCTCCTTTACCTTTAACGCTTGAGGTTGGAGATGGGTACGCAGCAATCCGAGCTCATCTAGAAAAAAATGGGACATTAATTGGTAGTAATGATTTATGGATTGCCGCTCATGCAAAAACATTAGATCTTATTTTAGTCACCAATAATGTAAAAGAGTTTGCAAGGGTTCCACAGTTAAAAATTGAAAATTGGGTTTAACAGTGAGCTCAACACCCTCCTTTGGAAAACAATCATGCACTTACTATTCGACTTTGATGGCACTTTAGTAAACAGCTTTCCCTTTGTGATAGAAAAAACCATCCTCTTGGCTGATGAGTTTCATTTCAAAAAAATAGAAGCCCAGGAAATTGAACATTTGCGAGATCTCTCTTCAAAGGAAGTGATTCAATACTTAGGGGTACCTTTTTATAAAATTCCCAGTTTGATCCGTCGAATGCGACAAGCCGTACGTAGTGACATCACTAGAATGCAACCGGTTCCTAATATATATCAGGTGTTAGAAACCCTGCATCAGGCGAAATATTGCCTCGGCATTCTTACGTCTAACTCTAAAGACAATGTAAGTACATGGCTAATCCATCATCATATGCAACATTTTTTTAGTTTTATTCATACTGAATCCAGTTTTTTTTCTAAAAAGCATTTATTAAAAAAAACGCTAAAAGCGTATCATATTGATGCGCGACAAACGTGTTATATTGGAGATGAAACCCGCGATATTGACGCTGCAAACCAAAACAACATTCGTTCTATGGCGGTGACTTGGGGGTTTAACTCTGAAAAGGTTCTTTTGCAGCATGGGCCGACCTATATCGTACGCCAGGCGGAAGATATTCTTACCGTGATACAATCCGAGCCGTGGCCGTTAGGGCGCTGAGCTGTTAAAACTTCCGCTTCCTAACGGTCGCGGCTCGGATTGTATCGAGTGAACAGTTGAGAATTGCGCTTCTTAATATTTGTGAGACACAATCGTGCAACCTACCCAACCTCGATTATTGCATGCTGTCCTCTGTGTCACTGTTGTGTTTGTGATGGTGTTTCTTGGGTTATTTTTTTGGCATATTCAATTACATAGCATCATGCTCATGAGCATTGCTTGGGTCGCCTTTAACGCTTATGTTCTAGATTCCAATCTCAATCGCTTAGCGCAAGGCATGAGGTCTGCCGTACAAAAATCTGCTATTGTGTTTTTAATTTTTATTTTGATTGGCGCGATCATTGCCGCCTTTATCATCGCAGGTGCTATCCCCACGCTGATCTACTTCGGCTTAAGTTTTCTTTCTCCACATGCATTTCTACCCCAAGCCATGCTGCTATGTAGCATCATCTCGATTTCTCTTGGGACCTCATGGGGGACCATTGGCACCATGGGTATTGCCTTAATTGGGGTGGCCAGCATTTTTCATATTCCCTTACCGATGGCAGCCGGAGCCATTGTCTCAGGGGCTTATTTTGGAGATAAACTCTCGCCTATTTCTGATACGACCATTTTGTCCGCACTGAGTACTCAAACGCCTCTTTATCGGCATATTAAAGGAATGACTTATAGCCTTCTCCCTGCGTATATCATCACCCTTTTTCTTTTTACCCTTATCGGATTACATGTCCATCCGGCCACCACATCATCTGAATTGTTTTTAATACAACACTTAATTATCAAACAATTTCACATTGGATTCATATCGTTGCTACCTGTTTTTGTCTTATTTGGACTGAGCTTCAGAAAAAAATCTGCAGAATTTTCTATGTTACTTGCCATCATGACTGCCATTGTCATTGCCATTTGTATACAAGGCATGAGCCTTGAAGTCTGTTTAAACAGCTTGTTTTTAGGACCGCATTTTCACCATCAACAAAACCCGCTTTTAGATAGAGTCTTAAACCATGGCGGCATCCAAACCATGCTCTGGTCCATGTCGCTCACTTTACTTATTTTAACTTTAGGCGGTTTATTAGAGTCATATCATTTTATTACTGTGCTGTTTGAAAAACTCATTAGTGCTTTAAAGAAACCATTTTCTTTGGTTTTTGCCACCGTTTGGTCCTGTGTTTTCTGCAACATCCTGATGGGTGAAGCCTATCTCAGCATCATTTTAATGAGTCGCACGTTCAAGCAAGCCTATAAAAACATGAATCTAGACAGTTGTGTTCTATCTAAAGCTGTCGATGAAGGCAGTACTTTTTCAACGCCCCTGATTCCTTGGACCACCTCGGGCATGTTTATCAGTACCACTCTCGGTGTTAACCCTACTGATTATTTATTTTGGAGTCTTTTTAATTGGATCGCTCCGCTTACATTTTTTGTTTTGGTTGCTTTTCATTTTTTTGGTATTAAACAATATACCCAGCGCTAATGCCCTATTTTGACAAATGAATTATCTATACCTATGCTTTAATGCCAATTCAGAGCAAAAATTTGCACATTAACTGCTGGGATTGATTTCATTGCGCATGATAAAGAGCGCCGCGGCCAATCTACCAAAAACATGCACCATCAGTCCTTGATAAGATCGTACTTTACTCGCAATTTGGATACCCGTTTTTTCATTGATCCAATTGAAGAATGATTCGATAGGCTGTCGTATCTGTGAAATGGCTGTTGATAGCCATTGATCAGCGGAATCTAAAAATACTTGGCCTTTTTCTTTTTTTACGGGAGTGAATAAAGTCATATGTTGTTCTTGGTGTATCGACTCAGTCTGGATCTGGTAAGCTTTGTCAGCATAACAGGTAAGCATGTTTGAGGGTAAAAATGAAATAATTTGCTCAAAGGCCTTCCTATCATGAATTCCCGCATCAGTTAGCCCAAGGCATGCCGGAATAGGGAGCTTGCCAGGCTGTCGACTAGCAATGACATGCAGCTTTACCCCATAGTAATGTAATTTTTTTGTCGCACAATACCCATTTTTTGTAGCAATTTCAGGAGCAACTTTGGCGTGAAATCGACGGCCACGTTGTGCCATAATAATTGGCATCGAATCAGTAAGACCAGTTAGAGATTCCACATGTAACGTATTGGTTAGCTCAGCACTTATAAGATCGACTAATGGGACAAAAACATCATGTAATTTATTGATCCTTTGGTCGAATGCACCGTATTTTGGTAAGTGGGGAAACCAGTCCATTAAATGTCTTTTAGCATAACGATGTATGGTCTTCAATGTACGATAACCATCAATAACCCCATATAAATAAATAGTTATGGCTTCTTCGTCACTGAATTTAAGATCAGCATAGTTACTTATGCGTTGACAGTAAATCGACAAGTTCGTGCAATAGTGTTTGCAGACAAACAAATATAATGATATTAACTCAATTTCCCAGTCCATGACGCATCCTTATTGATTTTAATAGGTTGATGAGCATTCGCATTATAGGTGGGCTGGACTATCTTTCCATCGAATAAATTGCATTTTAAGATGTAGGGGCGTTCTGATCTTGAGTACTATGAAAAGATGGCATTTTGCAGACATGTTGCTTGCAGGGAGAAAGATTTTTGCCAGTATTCATAAACAAAAACGCTATGCACATCCCAATCATGATGTACACTTAATGGCACGTGAGATAGACGACTGGCTCCCTCATGGGGTTCAATCCATCATTAATGGCACTTATACCCCGCGCTGTTTGAAACGCTTATATTTTAAAGATGGTCGCGTTGATCAACTCCACTTATCCGACCGTATTTTACAACACATATTGCTCAAGCAATTAAAACCTACATTTTCGCACGTGATGAATCCCCATTGTTATCATCTACATGGCCCCAGCGGCGTAAAATTAGCGACGCAACGCCTCAAAGCAATTTTGGAAGAACAGCAACCTAAGTATATTATTCGGGCAGACATCAAGTCTTATTATAAATCGATTCAACATCATTTGCTGCTGCAGGATATTAAGCGTTATTACCATGATCCAAGTGTGCAAGCTATGTTAGAGAATATTATTAAAAATCCTATAGAAACCCCTCGTGGCTATAAAAACCCAGATTCTGGTATTGCACTTCGTGGACCACTATCACAATTTTTTAGTGCGCTCTACCTCAAGCCATTAGACGATGCGTTTTTGCAAATGGATGTCACCTATTTGCGCTATCAAGATGATCTGATTATTTTATGTAAAACAAAGCGTCAATTAGAACGATGTAAACGACGTTTAATGCAAGTATTGCAAGAGCGACGATTAAAATTATCGAGGAAAAAAACTCGTATCGGTTGTCTTGAGCAGGGCTTTCACTTTTTAGGTATCGACTATCCAGGAACACAGCCCCTGGATGGAGCCAACGTTACCCAGGTTAGTAGCGACTCAACAGTTGACCAATGTGTTCGTAACCAACTCCCATTGAGGGGGGGGAGACAGATACATCGATGGCTATACAGTCGCAGCCTGAGCAACTCCGTATTGTTCCTCATGCACGAACACTGCGGAATGCTCGCGAACAAATGAAGCAAATGGTTGTCCTGTCGAGTAGCCACCTCCCATTACTGAGAGGCAGCCCTCTAAGAACGGAGCGTGCGACTTTCACCGCACTCCGCTCAAGCTCGCATAAGGCTGAATGATTCTCAACCCGGCAGATTTTAAGCTGTTAGCGCGTGCAAATCTGGTGTTTTGCTCCTTGTACCTCTGCTCAAAATAATCCTTGTAGCAAGGGTCAAACGGAGTGGCATCTGCCTTGATTTTCTTATGGCGTCGGATCAAAGTTTCACTAGCCTGTTTTAGATAAAGTGGTTTTTTATTACCGGATTCATCTTTAATAGTACAGTGAAATCGCCAATGATCTCCTCCCACAGTAGTGAAGTACTTTTGCATAATCCACCATCGTCCTTTACAGGGATGTTTTCTGTACATGCTCTGTTTGAGTGCCATAAAAATTTCATGATCTATCGCGGAGAACACTTTTGAAGAAACCACACTTCTGTAATAATTACTCCATCCAGTGATTTTTGGATTCAATAGATAGATTAATTTTTCTGTTGGAAGTGCAGCACCTTTCTTAATGCAGCTTTTGATTTCTTTTATGAATGCTGAAATGCTAACCTTTGATGGCTTGATCAGCAATTTCCCATTCGGATATTTTCGAATGTTAAATCCAAGAAAATCAAAACCCGTTTGAATCTGGGTTATCTTGGTTTTCTCGCGGGAGAGCTCGAGTCCTACCTTCTTTAAGGCTGCTTCTAGAGTTGGAATTACTTCATCTCGTAGCAGTTGCTCGCTGGACGCAGTCACAATGAAGTCGTCGGCATAAGCGATCATATTGATCTTTTTCTTTTGCCGAACTCGTTGTGTCTCTTTTGTATCTGTCAGCGTACTTTCCAGGCCTGATAGGGCCATGACTGCAAGCGTGGGTGAAATAATGCCGCCCTGAGGCGTTCCCAATTTGGTTAGATGAGTTGTTCCTTCTTCGACATAGCCTGATTTTAGGAATTTCTTTAGGATTGCCTTATCCATTGGGATATTCTCTAATAACCAGTCATGATCGATGCGATCAAAACAAGCTTTGATATCACCCTCTAATATCCAAGTCGCTGCATGTCTTTGAGATAATGCGCAGAAACATTGCTCTATTGCATCGTGAGCTGATCTTTTTGGCCTAAAACCATAGGCGTTTAGGTCGGCTCTTTCTTCAGCAATAGGCACTAGAGCCGCATGCCATAATGCTTGCATCGCTCTACATTTCATTACCGGAATAGATAGTGGGCGTAACTGTCCAGATTTCTTTGGGATGTAAATTCGCCTTAAAGGAAATGGCTTGTAGGCTTTCCTCGAGAGAGAATTCACAGCTTGCATTTTGCTTTGTGGTGTTCTCCATGTGATACCATCAACACCAGCTGTTCTTGCGCCGACATTGCTTGTTACACGTTTTACAGCTAAACACTTTCCGTAAAACGATGAGGTAAGCAGTCTTTGCAGGGCTTTCACCTTGCCTATTCTGCCTTCCCTTTCTGCCTTAGCGATACGCATTTGGAGCCGAAATACATGCGCGTTTATCGTTGACCAAGGTAATTCTTGCCAAGATCGATGACGCTCTGTTGGAGATGCACCAGCGAATTGCTTCACCGTCATTTGCGTTTCCCCATGCTTACAGTTCTCCGAATTATCTCGCCATTTTGAACCAGTCCAAAGTGGGCTCACTTTCGTGACAAATGATTTACATTTGTATCCGACTCATTACAAATCGGCATTTGCTTACTTGGACATCCTGTTTCTGCAATGCTTTAGTGCGCCTTACGGATCACCTTCCTCTATTTCTAGAGGAGCATTACAGAGTTGCCACGTTCCGCCAATAGAGCACATAGACTTAGCCGCCTGCTATAGACCGAGAGGTATTGTTGACGACGAGGAATTTGCCCCACGGATTCCTCCTCCCTCCACTTGCCATGGTGATTCAGTCGTTTTCCATGGTTAGAGATGACGGTCTTTTAAATTGCAGATTCAGATGTTTTCGACATATCTATTACCTAGCGCTTACCCGGATTACGACTCCCAGGAGAATCTGCCACTCGCGTTTTAGATCCCGCATTGTTTCGCTTCGCCTCATTGTCCGATCCGCTCTTTATTCAGGACCGTAGGTTCATCCAGTCGTATGGATGGTGGTATTTTCTTTCGAGCACCACAGCTCTATTTGGCGACTTCGTGTCGCACTGGGGTCTCTCCCCGCAGAATCAAAAGCTACTTTGTTCGATGGTGTGCGTGGTGGATGCGAACGGTCAATTGTTGGACAAAACATGAACTACTCTCTTGGTTTTTAGAGGCTTGTTGGCATCCGCCTACAAGTGCACTGGTTGCAGGATTACAAGCTCAGTGCTCTCTTGACCTAAAGCAGATTAAGGTGTCGCCCCAGGCGCGCCTGGCCGAAGCAAGGCTCGGTCATTAAGTTCGACAACATTTGCCTTTCCATCTTCAATCAGCCGCAATGATGCGGCAAAATCGTCCGGCGCGCACTCCGCCGCCGGCCACCCCCCCCCGCCGCACGCTCGCGGAGCCCGCGGCGCCCCGCCCCCCGGGCCGCACTTATATATAGAAACTAACGAACGCTTAAAATCACCGCTAAAACGTCCTCCGGAGAAAACTAATTCAAACTGGCCGCTCCTCCAGTTTTCAATCGCAAAGCTTCGTACGAAAGGTGAGGCATTAAAATCTGGAAGCGGGTAAAACGGCCTATTAGGCTCGCAAAATCGCTGTAAAAGCCATAAGACCTCTTTTTGTGCTCCATTTATCTCATTGAGCCAAAATTGGTTGACAGGGTCCCAATTGTTATCAGCGAGCGCTTGAGTAATCAACTGAAAATAGCGTCGGTAGACGGTAGGTAGTCTAAACTCAATGCGGTGGTCGTGATAAGAGACGTCTTCATGAACGTACCGAATGCCCTTGCGAGATAGCATGAGAGGATTATTCGTTTCCGGGTGTTTGAGAAGTTTCGCTATCAATTGATGATCGCAGTCACTCGAACGACGTGCTGAGTTATCTATCATATGGGTGAATAAGGGTTTCAATTGAGCCAAGGCTCTATCATCAACGTTAAGCTGCCTGACCTGTAGCAAAGTCTGATTAGCATAATATAGCCCATCATTGTAAAAAATGAGCCCATCTTTATTTTCAAGTAGAGGAATCGATAATGGGGTCTCAGGAAGTGTTGTGCGGTCTATCCATGATTGTATTTCTGAGAAAGGCAATAGGGTTGGGTCTCGGTCTAATTTCACTAAATCAGCGCCACCGTTATCAATTTCAGCATATTGAATTTGCCGAACCCTTCCCATCTCTGCTGTCATATAAGGCATCACCATCCCCATGATTTGACGTTTCATGTCTGCATCACAGATAAAGTTCATACCTTGGAACGTGGAGAGGTCATAATAAGTGGCACCTGCAGGGGTGGTAATATGGCGCGCTTTTTCAAAAATAGACCCTGGGTTTTTAGCAACGAGTACCTTCAAGCCATCTAAATCAGCCTGGACCACGCAAGTTAACATGTGACGTACGTTTGCGGTTCTAGCAAAAAGACCATGGTGTCTTGTGGATGAAGCTGATAGTCTCCCTTCGTCTTTAGCAGGTAGATAATCTGCAACCACACCCATCACTTCAGGTGGTAATGGCTCAAGGGTACCACCTGAAGACCGCATGAAATCCTTGCAGAGGGTCTTCATCTCTATTTCCGTCATCGAAAGATGCTTTGCAAGATAATCATCAAATAAATGTTCAAGTGTTTTTCCTTCAGCCATTAAGAGCTTTTCCTCTGATGGCGTGAGGGCGGTTATCAATGCACGGTTGTCCTTATACTTATCGCTTCTTTTTACATAGCGAATCAGTCGATTGATCACTGTTTCTAAGCTAGTCAATTCAGATTTTGTAGGCATATGACACCTTGATTAGAAAAATTATATAACACATTGTAATATAATTTTATATCAAGATGGATAAATATCAACTTATGGCATTAAATATTTAATTATTCGACACGCAGCTACAAGCATGGAATACTGCTAATCATCCATACTGCGTTATTTTTTGCTCTGAATTGGCATTTAAGTATAAGTTCATTACTATTCGCCTTTCAAAGTTATGCTATTCCCCCCCAGCAAGCTGCACCAGGTGCAAATCTACAGATAAAAGCAGGTGGTCTCAAAACAGCAAAACCAGATTTAACAAGGATCCGTATTCAAGGCGTCATCCGTGAATTGCTCTGCATAGACAATGAGGTCATGGTCTCCAGTAATGATGGAAGAAATTATCGCGTTTTCCCAACCAACTCTATTGCAGGTCATCCGATTCGCCGTCACGCTGATATTAGGAATCTTTGTGACCAATTTCTACGTGCAAACCAGCATGTGAGCGTCACTGGCACTCGTACTGTGATTAATGGCGACCAAGATGCGATTTCCAATGCATCTGTTACACCTCGTTAATCGTAGGTTGGGCCTCGGTCCAACCACTTCCTCATGTTGGGCCAAGGCCCAACCTACGGCAATCTATTTTGACAAAAACCATTTGAGCTATTGACAATCTCGGCCCCATCAAAGAGAATAGCGAACATTTTGGAGGGGTTCCCGAGCGGTCAAAGGGATCAGACTGTAAATCTGACGGCTCAGCCTTCGAAGGTTCGAATCCTTCCCCCTCCACCAGTACCCTGCGGGTGTAGTTCAATGGTAGAACTTCAGCCTTCCAAGCTGATAGCGTGGGTTCGATTCCCATCACCCGCTCCAATGTGTATACCACGTATTTGTTTATATAAAGCCCACATAGCTCAGGTGGTAGAGCACTTCCTTGGTAAGGAAGAGGTCGTTGGTTCGAGTCCAGTTGTGGGCACCACATCTTTTTAACCTTTAAACTAAAATAGGGGATTTCCGATGGCAAAGGAAAAGTTTGAGCGAAAAAAACCACACGTGAACGTAGGTACCATTGGTCACGTGGATCATGGTAAAACCACATTAACTGCAGCAATCACCACGATCATGTCAAAGAAATTTGGCGGTAAAGCAATGGCTTATGATCAGATTGATGCAGCACCAGAAGAAAAAGCACGTGGTATCACTATT
>JAPLRL010000032.1 GCA_026399205.1 Gammaproteobacteria bacterium | reverse complement strand
GACTGGGAAAAACTATCTTATTTGGCTCGGCGAAATAAAAAATAGTCTTTTGTTTTCTGTTCAAGATCCAACCCTTCGAGACGTGTGCTACGCACACTCCTCAGGGCGAACGGATTAGGGAAAAATGGCTAAACTCGAGCATTCATTGAACCAGGAATTTAACATGATAATATTGTTTATTTTATTATCTCTATGCGTTAATATAGTATCGTTATTTAATTAGAGATCCCGAGCGGAGCTAGGGATAACGTAGTTAAGAGTGAAATCTGAGCCGCGACCGTTAGAGAGCGGAGATTTTAAAACTTCCGCTCCCTAACGGTCGCGGCTCGGATTTCACTTAAGATGACGTGAATTTGGATATCCCCAATGACCAAAAAATATGTAGTACTCAATGCTTCATCCTCTTATTCGACAATAAAGGGTTTATTTCTTATTGGGCTATATCGATTTATTTCCTGGGCCTCTCGATCAAAATACAAAGATGCGCCTGTCATCCATATTTATAAGCAAGATAAAATTAATTTTTCAGCTGAAGAATGTAGGTTGATACAAGATGCTGACAAAATACTCATTTTGGGTCACGGTAGTTATGGAATGACAGACAAAATAACGACCTACGATAACATCCCCACCTCTGTTGATAAAATCGCATACATGCTCAGTGAGGCGCTTAAAAATAGCAAAAACAATCGAATTGATATTTCGCTCTGTGTGTGTGAGAGCATTATTATTGCTAGAAACCTCACTATTGCGCTTAGAAATATGCTGGATACGAACGAGGACAATACCTTAAATATTCGCGTGACGGGTCGAAGCGACATGGTCATGCTTTTGCCTTTTAATGGAAGAAAGTACAATAGAAAACCTGAAGATGGTTTTTTTAGTTACTCACATCAACAAGGAAATTATAAACGTGTCTTTGAAAAGCCGCCAGGCCCACCAAAACTAACCGTGCATCCCATTGAGGAAGAAAAATCGCACTCATGCACCGAAAATGTTTTGACTCTTCCGAAGAGTGAACGACTGGCCCCGTCATCTCGAATGCAATGAGGGATCTCCAATCAAAAGACACCATGCCAAATGCTGAAGATCCCTCACTGCGTTCGGGATGACGTGCGATTAGGCAACCGCGTAAGACGAATGTCTTAGGTAGTTTTTATCAGGATAAAAGGCAAAGACCACTGAGCCATTCTTAATGGCATTAATCACTGGTCTTGCTAATGTCGCCGCAATTGCAGGGCAACCCCAGCTTCTTCCAGCGCGACCTGATTTTTTGATGAAATCAGGGCTCATATACCAAGCCCCATGAATCACCACGCGTCGTTCATAGGCATGGTCGTTAAAGCCTTGCTCTAAGCCTTTTAAGTTCAGAGAGTACCCGTTGTTACCCATATAAATATCTTTGGTGACGTAGGTTCCTAAACTCGTGGCATGACTTGACGAATCATTAGAGAAAAACCGGGGAATATCTAACCCTGATTTCACACCATGTGCAACATGCGTGTTAAACAACAAGCGTTTATTCTCTAAATCGAATACCCACATCCGTTCTTTAGAAGACGGTAAAGAATAATCAATTACGGTGAGTTTATGATTTTTCACCTGGCCACTTGCAGAGGCTTTTTTATAAGCCGCCAATGCCATCGTCAACACTTGTTTATTTAAGTGAGGCGCTGCACTACTTAATCGTTGTACCTCGGTTTTGAGGTCGATATGTTGAATAGGCTTTGCCAAGTAATGAGATGATAATAATCCGCCAGATAATACAGCAGCTGTTAACAAATTCATAATAAGGTTCATACATCCTCCCAGTATTATTTTTACAGCAAACTCAGTGCTGTTCTTTCATTTTTTAAGTCACATTTTTATGACATAAAAGACGCTATTCTACTCTATTTTTAACCAAATGTCCAGTTTTGCTCGTAAAAATGGAGGGTTAACGATATACTTAAGCGATATTATCCTTACTGAAACGAGGTCTATTTTGATTCTAGCCCCACATGTTATCCCCTCTCCTAAAGGGCTCCGCGCCAAAATCAACGCGGCTTACCGTCCTAATGAATTCGACATTGTCTCTACCCGTATTAAACAAGCTACGCTGCCTGATATCAGCAATGATCGCATCCAAAAACGAGCGATTGATCTTGTCGAGCGCGTGAGAAGTCGGCGTAAAAGTGCGGCTGGCATTGACGCTTTTTTAACCGAATATGCCCTCTCTAGTGACGAAGGGATTGCCCTCATGTGTTTGGCTGAATCGTTGTTAAGAATACCTGACACTCAGACCATTGATGAATTAATTAAAGATAAACTCGCAAAAGGCAATTGGAGTTCGCATAAAAACCAGAGCGATTCTTTTTTTATTAATGCGACCACTTGGGCGCTTATGTTAACCGGAAAGTTTTTAGATCAAGATCAAGTTGAATCTAAAATGGGTAACGCATTAATCAAAACCTTTAATCGTGGCGGAGAACATATTATTCGCGCAGCGGTTGATCAGGCCATGCGTATTATGGGAAAACAGTTTGTGATGGGGCGAACCATTCAAGAGGCCCTGAAGCGCGCTAAAAAACAAGAAGCACAAGGATATCGCTACTCTTATGACATGTTAGGTGAGGCAGCACTCACAACGGATGATGCTGAACGTTATTTTGGCTCATACCTTGATGCCATTCATGCGATTGGTAAAAGCGCAAACCCTGAACTTTTACCGCATCAAAATCCGGGTATTTCTATTAAACTCTCAGCCCTTCACCCGCGCTACTCTGAATCTCAGCATGAGTATGTATTAAAAACACTCCCCCCCAAATTGCTTGAATTAGCGCAAGCAGCAAAATCCTATCAACTGGGGATGACCATTGATGCAGAAGAATCTGAGCGACTGGATTTATCATTAGACGTCATGGAAGCCGTGATTAAAAGCCCTTCATTATCTGGTTGGGATGGCTTTGGTTTGGCGGTACAGTCTTATCAAAAAAGGGCTTATGAAGTCATTGAATGGGTGGGGGAAATTGCACGCACTTATCAACGTCGACTCATGGTCAGGTTGATTAAAGGTGCATATTGGGACAGTGAAATTAAAAAAGCCCAAATGCAGGGGCTGTCTGATTATCCAGTCTTTACCCGAAAAACCTTCACCGATGTGTCTTTTCAAGCCTGTATAAAAAAATTACTCACCATGACCGATGTGATTTATCCACAGTTTGCGACACACAATGCGCATACGGTCGCAACGACCCTAGAAATGGCTGGCACTTATCAAGATTTTGAATTCCAATGTTTACATGGCATGGGCAATGAACTCTACGAAGAAATTGTCCCCAAAAATAAATTAAACATCCCTTGTCGTATTTATGCACCGGTCGGAAGCCATGAAGATTTACTGCCCTATCTTGTCAGAAGACTACTAGAAAACGGCGCTAACTCTTCGTTTGTGAATCGTATTGTGGATGAAAAAGCACCCATCGCAACCCTGGTTGAAGATCCGGTTGCCATGGCGACCCTGTTCCTTGTAAAAATTAATCAAAACATCCCCCTGCCTACTGCTATTTTTTGGCCAGACCGCCAAAATTCAATAGGGATTGATTTATCAGATAGAGCGGTTTTATCTCAATTGCAAACCACACTGATGCAATTTGATATCGGCTCATATCATGCCTCACCAAGCTATTTAACGGAGTCTCACTCAACATCTGCAGCGATTCCCGTGCTCTCTCCGCAAACACATGAAAAAATCGGCTTGGTTTCACAAGCGTCCATTGAAGATGTTGAAAACGCAGTTCAACTCGCGCACACTGCCTTTCATGACTGGTCATCACAACCCATCAGCCATCGAACACAATGCCTTGAAAAGGTAGCGACGTTATATGAACAACACTTTGCTGAGTTATTGTTATTACTCAATCAAGAAGCTGGAAAAACATTTCCAGATGCCATCGCCGAAGTCCGGGAGGCCATTGATTTTTGTCGCTATTATGCAACAAAAGCGACTCGATTATTCAATAAACCGATTCATCTTGAAGGATATACGGGGGAGCGTAACGAACTCACCTTGCATCCAAGAGGCCCTATGCTATGTATTAGCCCCTGGAATTTTCCTTTAGCTATTTTTACAGGACAAATTGTCGCAGCACTCGTCACAGGCAATACCGTGATTGCAAAACCGGCAGAACAAACCCCGCTCATTGCTGATTTTGCAGTCAAACTGATGCATGAAGCCGGCATCCCTCCCCATGTTGTCCAATGCCTCCCCGGAGAAGGCGAAACCATTGGCGCACACCTGACCAAAGACACGCGCATTAAAGGCGTTATTTTCACGGGCTCAACGCAAACCGCTAACCTCATCCAATATACCCTGGCAACCCGAGGTGGCGATATTGTTCCCTTTATTGCAGAAACAGGTGGCATGAATGCCATGATTGTTGATTCATCCGCCCTACTAGAGCAAGTGGTCAGCGATGTCATTCAATCTGCTTTTGGAAGTGCAGGGCAACGGTGCTCTGCATTAAGAGTGTTATATCTTCAAGAAGACATTTTCGACAGATTCATTCGCTTACTCAAAGGTGCAATGCAAGCATTAGTCATTGGAGATCCGGCATATCTGACCACCGATATCGGTCCTGTCATCGATAAAGCAGCGCTTGATAAATTAACACAGCATGTTGAAACCATGATTAAAACACACTCGCTGATTGAACAAGTCTCCCTTCCTAAAGAGACGACTCAAGGTTATTTTATGCCCCCTACTGTCATTCACATTCAAACCATTCAAGATATCCCAGAAGAAATCTTTGGCCCTGTTTTGCATGTGATTTCATATAAACAAAGCGAGTTGCAACAGGTCATTGAACAAATCAATAGCACCGGTTACGGCCTCACCTTAGGCATCCATAGTCGTATTGATAGCACCATTGAAGCCATTCGCAAGCAAACCCATGTGGGAAATTGTTATGTGAATCGCAACATGATAGGTGCTGTTGTGGGTTTACAGCCGTTTGGCGGGGAAGGCCTATCGGGTACGGGGCCTAAAGCAGGTGGTCCTTTTTATTTGCAGCGTTTATGCGTTGAACGTACGTTTACGATGGATACGACTGCGTCGGGTGGGAATGCGTCTTTGATGTCGTTGATGGATTGAATAACCCCCATTCTCATTAAATTAGTGTGTTATAATAAGCTAAATAATGAACCTATTAGGAGATAATTGTGCCACCTAGACCTAAGTCCAACGAAGAATTGCGAAAAGAACAAGCGGTTCAGGATGAATTGAACGAAGCAGCATCGAAAAAGAAAAAAGCAGAAAATGACCTCTTGTTAGCGCAACAACAAGAGCCGGAAAAAAATACGCCGTCCGAAAAAAAAGAAGACACGAGCATGATACCCAAATTATTGAGCATCAAGCCTGATCTTTTTGAGGTGGCGATTCAGTTATTTAAAGAACAATTCCCCAATCATCCCGCGCCTGAAAAAACCAAAAATAAAGAAGGCCAAGAGGTGTTAAAGCTTTATTTTAAGGATGAAACCGAAGCGCAAAGTTATTTTAAATCCTTAGCTGGTAAAAACTTAACGTTTCGTGTGACGGATAATCAAGGCAATGAGCTCTATCAATCATTAGGTGATGGCCGTTTACAAAAGAAAGTGGATGGTAAATGGGAGCAAATGGAAGTGACGCATCAGTTTAAGGAGCAGTTGCCGAGAAATGATGATAAACCTACAACGACACCTGCACCTACGCCGAAGGTGAAATAGAGCATGTAGGGTGGACAAAGGAGCCACGCATTGAGCCTACAGGTTACTGAAGGCTTTCTGGCAACGTGTCCACCGCGATGACTCGGAGCCATTTTTCGGGTGCCAAGGTAAGCTCCTAGCCAGCCCTGGTGGGCACGTCGCCCGAGGGCTTATTGCAACCAGATAGCTCAGTGCGGGGCTCCTTTGTCCACCCTACGTTCCTATCGACAGATCGGCATATACGACTCACTGCTCCCGCGTCCCACAAAACTCAATATCTGGATAGCGCTCTTCGGCCATCGTTAAATTCACTTTCGTTGGGGCAAGATAGATTAAAGCATTTGCGCCATCCATGGCCAAATAATCACAGGCTTTTACTTTAAACAATTCCATGGCTTTACTGTCTTTTGCATAGACCCAGCGGGCGCAGCTGATATTCACGGTTTCATAAGCGCAATCCACGTGATATTCATGTTTTAAGCGGTGCGCAATCACATCAAATTGTAATATGCCAATGGCTCCTAAAATCAAATCATTTGATTGAATCGGTCTAAAGACTTGTGTAGCCCCTTCTTCAGATAGCTCAATCAAGCCTTTAATGAGGGCTTTACTTTTTAAAGGATCGCGTAAGCGGACCAACCTAAATAACTCCGGTGCAAAATGAGGAACCCCAATAAATTTTAACGACTCGCCTTGGGTAAAAGTATCGCCAATATGAATGGTGCCGTGGTTATGTAAGCCCATAATGTCGCCGGCAACTGCGGTATCTAATTGGGCGCGATCCCCTGCCATGAAGGTCAAGGCTTGGTGAACCTGCATGGTTTTACCGGTTCTCACATGTAATAATTTCATACCTTTCGTAAACTGACCCGAACAAATTCTTAAAAACGCAATACGATCTCGATGCTGCGGATCCATATTGGCTTGAATTTTAAACACAAACCCAGTCAATGGGGTTTCAGTGGGCTCAATGGTCCGTTCTGTTGCAACGCGTGATTGTGGTGGCGGCGCGTACTGCACGAAATCATCTAACAAAGCTTGAATACCAAAATTATTAATGGCCGAGCCAAAATACACAGGCGTTAGGTGTCCTGCCAAAAAAGCGTCTAGATCAAACGCATGCGATGCCCCTCTGACTAAATCGACTTCTTCTCTGAGCTCAGTCGCGGCTTGACCTAATAATTCATCTAATAAGGGATTATCTAAACCAGGAATAGACTGCGCATCTTGTCGTTGTTTGTTTTTCCCCGATTCAAACAAATAGACCGTATCTTGAATAAAATGATAAATCCCCTTAAACCGCCCGCCCATGCCAATGGGCCAAGTGATGGGCGCACATTTTATATTGAGTACGGTTTCGACCTCATCTAATAAACTAATGGGCTCTCTGCCCTCTCTATCGAGCTTATTGATAAATGTCATAATGGGAGTATCACGTAAACGACACACCTCCATGAGTTTAATGGTGCGTGTTTCTACCCCTTTAGCTGCATCAATCACCATTAACGCGGAGTCTACGGCGGTTAAGGTTCGATAGGTATCTTCAGAAAAATCTTCATGGCCTGGTGTATCGAGGAGATTAAAAACATGATCCCGATAAAAAAACTGCATCACCGAGGTGGTCACAGAAATACCGCGTTCTTGTTCTAATTTCATCCAGTCAGAGGTCGCATGGCGCGTGGCTTTTCTGCCTTTGACCGTCCCTGCTAATTCAATGGCACCGCCAAATAGCAAAATCTTTTCTGTGACAGTTGTTTTACCCGCATCTGGATGAGAAATAATGGCAAAGGTACGCCTATTGAGAGATTGATTTAGCATGATCACACAAGGTTGAAGTCATAAAAATGACAGGTAGTCTATCATTCTTTAGTTTACATCGCACGCCGTATCAATATCATCCCAATACCAAGAAACAAAATCGTCGGAAAAACAGCTGCAAGAATGGGGGATAATTGAAACACCTGACTCGCCGCACCCAGAAAATGATTTAAAATATAAAATAAAAACCCACAGCCGGCCCCCATTAACATTTTTACGCCAATGGGCGAACTTCTGAGCTGCCCAAAAATAAAAGGAATCGCCAATAACATCATGACCATGGTCGAAAACGGTTGGGTGAGTCGCTGCCAAAACACCAATTCGACTTGAGGCGCACTTTGATGATTATCTGATCGAGCATGAATATATCGATAAAGTTGCGGAAGCGTCATTTCATCGGCTTCAATGGTTGATAAACTTAATACCGTGGGATCAATCTCAACATCCCATGGCATTTTCGCAATCTGCTCAGTTCGAATTACATGCTTATCCATCATGGATTGCTGTACCTGTATGGCTTGCCAAGTCTTGTTGATGCGCTCAATTTTTTGAATATGGCGCATGATTTTTAAGTGAAAGCTGGCATCAAAATGAAATTGCACCACATCACTGAGTTCATGGGGAGACACAACGCTGCCCACAAACATAAAATCGTTTTTTTGACGAAACCAAACGCCTTGGTTTAAACGCAAGGCTTGTCCCCCGGTCATGGCCATGACTTTTTCATCTACGGCCCATCTCGTGCACTGAGGAACCCAGGTTTCACCTAAGACGCTGACCCCCAACATGAATATAAATGCGACCATCATCACCGATAAACTGATTTGTAAAATCGATACCCCAGCAGCACGCATCACGATCAATTCACGGTAATTCGCCATTTGACCTAAACCCAGCAACACGCCTAATAAACTGGCGATGGGGAAAAACAAATACACTTGATAAGGCAGCTGAAACAATACGACTTTACACGCCTGCCAGAACCCAAACTCACCACGACCAATATCAGGTAATTGATTCACAAATAGAATAAAAAGCTGCAAGCCAATCAAACCTAATATCACCATGCCGATGGCAAGCATGACTTGTTTGATCAGGTAGATTCTTAGGATTCTCATGCCATCACCCGTTGAGAGCGTTTCCACAACACCCATGCAAGAACCCCCATGCCACCATGTAAAAGCAATGGGGTGACCCACATCGGAAAGAGACCAGAAGTAATCCAGCTTCGTCCGACAAACATCAGGTTAGCGTACAAGGTAAAAATAAGAAGTGCCGGGAAAATATGCGCATATTTTCCCGCACGTGGGGCAACGCGGCTTAAGGGCACTGCAACCAAAGTGAGCATGACGACCATCAAGGGAATGGACAACCGCCATTGTAACTCTGCAGCTGTGTTTTTATCTGTACGAAAATGAGCGAGCAAATCGCTCATGCTCCGTGTGCGAATATCTTCTGAAGACGTATCAGCCAGATGGGGTAAGCGTATTTGATAGGTCTTAAATTCCATGAGTTTAAAATTAGCAAGACCTGGTACACCAACATAAGCACGACCATTATCGAGCATTAAATAATCTTCCCGACTTTTTTTATCTTTGATAGCATGGGTTTTTTCTGACCAAAGCACTTGCCATTGTGTACTGCCTTCTACAATATGGCGTCTTGCCAGAAAAAAATGATGTCCCATGTGTGGATGCGTTGTCATGGATTCAATATAAAAAACAACGTGACCATCTTGTAAAGACTGAAAACGCCCTGGCATCACGGTTTGAATCAAGGTTTGTAAGCCCGTGGCCCTTAATAAATACGCCCTTTCTTTGGCAATCCAAGCCCCGCCCCAACACACCAATATCCCAACCACACCAGCCACCGCACAGGCCATGTATAAACTATCTTTTAATAATTGATTCGTCCCATAACCGCCCGCAGCCAACGCCGTCATTTCGCTTTCTGCATAAAGCCGCCCATACGCTAACATCAGGGCCATATAAAACCCTAAAGGTAAGAGCAATCCGAGTAAGTTAGGAATTTCCAACAGCAGTAGTTTGATGACAAATATCCCAGGCAAATGGCCCGTGGCTGCACGATTTAAATATTGAATCCCTTGATTACTCAAAAAAATAAATAACAAGATAGCGGTTAACGCAACCAGTGTGGTGACCACTTCTTTGACTAAATAGCGGAATATAATCACAAGTTTAATTGAGGTGTAAAAATAGGAATTTTAGCACGTTTTTAGTATGATTAAGTTAGTTTTCTTTGTACATGTCAATTTATGAAATTGTCTTCCCCGCGAAGGCGGGGATCCATCCCTAGATTATGTACAAAGATCAATTTTATGACATCCACAGGACAAATCCCATGCTCACCTACTTTCCTCCTATCGAACCCTATCAAACCGGCATGCTCAGTGTTGACAAAACACACACCCTCTATTGGGAGCAAAGCGGTCATCCTGATGGAACACCCGTGCTTTTCTTACATGGTGGCCCAGGCAGTGGAACCGACCCCTCTCATCGGCGTTTTTTTGATCCCACTCAATATCGTATTATTTTATTTGATCAGCGCGGCTGCGGCCAAAGTCTGCCGTTTTCTGCTTTAGAGCAAAACACCACCTGGGATCTGGTTCAAGATATTGAAAAGCTGAGAATACATCTGCAAATAGAACAATGGGTGGTTTTTGGTGGCTCATGGGGCAGTACTCTAGCCCTTGCTTATGCGGAAACACATCCCTCAAGAGTCAAAGCGCTCATTGTCAGAGGCATTTTTCTTGGCCGAGCCGAAGAATTACACTGGTTTTATCAATTTGGTGCGCATTATCTTTTTCCCGATGAATGGGAAAAATTTCTTGCCCCCATACCGCTTGAGCAACAATCCCATTTAATTCAAGCCTACCACGAACACCTCACCTCACCTGATCCAATTGTAAGGATGCGCGCCGCAAAATCCTGGGCCGCCTGGGAAGCCGTCACTGCAAAATTACAATTTGATCCGATGTTTTATCAGCAATTTACTGAAGACACCCATGCTGATGCGCTAGCGCGCATTGAATGTCATTATTTTATGAATCAATTGTTTTTTGAAACAGACAATTGGCTGCTTGATCATGCGCATCAGCTTAGCGGGATACCGGGAGCGATTATTCATGGTCGTTATGATGTGATTTGCCCAGTTCAAAATGCGTGGAAACTACATCAAGCTTGGCCTGAGGCATCATTAGAGATTATTCCAGATGCAGGGCATGCAGCGTCAGAGCCTGGGATTGTGAATGCGTTGGTAGGGGCAACAAATCGATTCGCAAAGCTTTGATATACGTCAATCTGCACGCCCCTCTTGTAAAACACCCTACCTTAAAACTTCCGCTCCCTCACGGTCGCGGCTCGGATTGTATCGAGCGCCCCCCTACATCCGGCCCAAATCTACTGTCTTCATCTTCATGGTCAGCTGTTTTCCCTCTCTTAATATTGTGACGGTGACACTATCCCCTACTTTTACGTCAACCAATAGCCCGTATAACGCATCATAATTAGGGGTTAGCTTACCATTCAGCGCCATAATCACATCTCCTAAATGAATGTGGCCCCAGCGGTCTCGGTAGGTGCCTAATAGCCCTGCTTTTTCGGCAGGCGTTCTGGGTATCACTTCACCGATTAAGACCCCCTGCCCTACTCCTAAACGAGCGGCAACATTAGGGGAGACACGGATGATGCCGATTCCTGCGAGAATAATCCGGCCATGTTGAATGAGCTGCGGCACCACGCGGCCAATGTCATCAGCGGGGACTGCAAAACCAACACCTGCGGATGACCCTGAAGGCGAATAAATAGCGGTGTTTAAGCCGACTAACTGACCTTGACTATCGATTAACGGCCCGCCTGAATTGCCGGGGTTAATGGCCGCATCGGTTTGAATCATATTGCGGATGGTGACGCCTGCGGCACCTGGGACTTCCCTGCCTAATGCTGAAATCACGCCGGTGGTCAGACTATGATCTAATCCAAAGGGATTCCCAATCGCCACGACCTTTTGCCCAACCAGCAGTTCGTTGGTTGCTGCGAGCTCTAATGGCTTGATGTTTTTAATGAGCGCTAAGGCTTCAGGAGATGTCACTTGTAAAACAGCAAGATCTCGGTATGGCTCGACCCCCACGACCTTCACCGGTACGGCTAATTTCCCAATACTCACCGCGAGTTTATCTGCCCCATGAATCACATGGAAATTTGTAATAATATGCCCTTGTTGATCCCAAATAAGCCCAGAGCCGGATCCTGCGGGTACCGCCGTGGTTTTATCATTGAGCTGGTTCACGTAGGTTGCTAAGCGATGGACGTACACCACATTGGGGGCGTATTTTTGGAAGAGCTCAATGGTGTTTTTTTCATCTGGCAAGCATTTATCTAGCTGGATGGCGTAGGCGTTGTTGTTCATACAGCAACAGGCCGCGCAGATGAGGGAGATAAGGATGATTGTTAATTTATACATGTTATGCTCCGTACGTAGACAAATTATAATTATACCGTAACTCCCCACGTCATCCTGAGCGCCAGCGAAGGATCTCCTG
>JAPLRL010000025.1 GCA_026399205.1 Gammaproteobacteria bacterium | reverse complement strand
GTTAAAAAAGTTCATCGCCGCATCATCGCTTATTTTGGTCAACACGCGCTTCAAATATATGGCTTGCCCTTAGACCTAAAACATGTGGAGATCAATTACTCTAATTATAAAAACTTGCTACATTGGTGCGAAATATAGGATATTGCCAATGCACGTAAAAAATTAAACCTAGGCATCAATGAAAGCTTACTTGGGAAATTGTTCGATAGCGTGTATTTTAACCATGTCATGTTTTATGGAAAGCGGTATCTGGGGCATCCTTAAGTGACAGGGTTAGGGCTATGATACGCCAGAGAGCCTTGCAGAAAGCATGACGCAGGTATTGCCTCTACTACAAGCGCATCCGTTGTGAGTAGTTGGCCGCTTCTTTTTCTAATAGATTGTCGGATTTTCTGTTAGAATTACCCCGTGATCCAACCCAACATGGAAGAAAAAATATCATGATGACTTTTGATATCAATAATGATGAAGAGTTAGCCGGCGCGCTCCATACAACCCTCAATGATACCTTTCACTTATCCGCTTTTCGTGCAGGGCAATATGATGCACTGGTTAGTTTATTTCGGCAACAGCGGTTATTGTGTATTCAGCCAACAGGGCACGGTAAATCGTTGCTTTATCAGCTCCCTACGGTGTTATTACCAGGTATTACCATTGTCTTCTCCCCTTTATTGGCACTGATGCGTGACCAAATTCAGCAACTTCGAGAGCGCTTTCACATCCCTGCTGCGAGTATCAACAGTGATCAAAGCGAAGAAGAGAATGATGCGGTGCAGCACTATGCCTTGAATGGCGAGTTAAAGATTTTATTTATTGCACCTGAAAAACTAGATAA
The DNA here is from genome assembly GCA_026399205.1 of Gammaproteobacteria bacterium. GTDB lineage: Bacteria > Pseudomonadota > Gammaproteobacteria > Legionellales > Legionellaceae > 2-12-FULL-37-14. The sequence continues at coordinate 2,346 of JAPLRL010000025.1, read as the reverse complement.
CCTGCATTATTTTGATTTTTTATTTCAACTCCCCATTACGCTCGTTGTGGTTGATGAGGCCCATTGTATTTCAACCTGGGGACATGATTTTAGACCCAGCTATCGCCAGATTCTGCATTTTATCCGCAAACTGAGTGAGCAATCTGACACGTTAAGAATATTGGCCATTACCGCTACGGCTAATCAAAAAACGGAGCAAGATATTATTCATCAGTTGGGTCATGAGCATCAAGCCATTCAGGTGCAGCGTCAAAGCATGAATCGGCCTAATTTACAGCTAGACATCCATACGGCCGCATCTTTTGCAGAAAAACTGCTTATCCTTAAGCAACTTCTCCAACAACTAAAAGGACATGGATTAATTTATTGCTCAACACGCGACAACACCGAAATGGTCGCTCGTTTTTTACAACCGTTTTATCCAAGCGTTGTCGCTTATCACGCAGGTCTCACTCCAGCCTTAAAGCGTCAAATTCAGCAAGGGTTTATTCAAAATCACTACCAAACGGTTGTTGCAACCAATGCATTGGGTATGGGAATTGATAAAGCAGACGTGCGTTATATCATTCACTTTGATGTGGTTGGTTCAATTACAGCTTATTATCAAGAAGTGGGACGTGCAGGTCGTGATGGGCTACCCGCTCATGGAGTCTTGCTATTTGATGAGCAGGACAAAAAAATTCAAACGTATTTTATTGATTCGGCACAACCTCAACCGGCTGATTTCGAGGCCATGATGCGTGCTATTACACACAGTGAAGTGCCACCCATTTTAACTGATCTTAAACGTCAAACAGGCATGCATCCTACGCGCGTCAATATCGTTTTATCTGAACTTGTTGAGCAAGCATTTATTAAAAAAAGCCGTGAAGGAGGGCGTCAAGTTTATAAACTCACCGCTAATAACTCTGCTGTTGATTTATCCCGTTATCAGCGTCAACAAGCGATTCGCGAACATGAACTTGATGAAATATTAAAATATAGTTCATCATTAGATCTGTGTTTAATGGGACGGTTACGTCGTGCCTTGGGTGATCTTGAAGTTGACGCTTGTGGGCAATGTTGTGTCTGCAAGCCATCGATGTTCAACATTCTACGTGATGCAGAAGAATTAAGATGCATCGACCATTGGTTAGCTGCACAAACCGTAGCAATTGATTTAGGCGCATGGGGGGGCTGTGAAACGGGTATGGCGGTGTTAGATGCAAAACTACGTTCACCTTTATTTATTGAATTCATGAAGAATCGCTCTCAGGCCGATGCGTGCATGAATACCACCTTATGGCAGCTGATTAAACCGCATGTGTTGACACTCCAGCAGCATGCGAAATGTTCAGCCATTGTGGTGATCCCTTCTAGAACATGGCTTGGCCGGGACTTCTTTGCCAAACAACTCGCTGATATCTTAAACATTCCCGTGTATTTAGATCTTTTAAGTTGGAAGAATATCCCACAACACCGTCAAGGAGAGTGTTTGAATAACGATCAACGAAAATTTAACGTGACCGATAGTATGACCGCACAGCGTCATAGCCTCTCTCCTACGGGTTCGATTTTGTTGTTAGATGATTATGTTGGCTCCGGCGTCACGTTAAAAGAAGCTGCACGAGCTCTAAAAAAAGAAGGGGGGTATAGAGGGAAAATACACCCTTTTACCATTGCAGCGGTAAAATGGCGATTGGGGCGTAGTGGGATGGTTTAAAGGAAGCGAGATGCTCTTTAATAACTGGACTTTGGACAACCATCGATCTAATACGAGCCCGAGTCCGTGGGCGTGACCGAGCCCGCCCGTTACCGAAAAGCAGTGGGGAGAAACTATGAATTAATTGGAGTTTTGAGAATTTTTGTGTTGCTCTCAAAACCCTAGTTAATTCCCAATACTTTACCTTGAGCTATCGGGTATCGGGCGGGCTCGGTCACGCCCACGGGCTCGGGCTCGTAAAAACAGATTTTACCTGTACAACAGTCCTGCTGTATCTCATTGCATTCTTTATTTATAAAGAAACGATTGATGTCGTGGGTGTTGTGGGTATTGCCATCACTGCACTGGGTATTACCCTTGTTCAAATCAATATCAATGCTAGAAAGATATGTTGATTCATTCTACTCTCCAAATGTAAAGGCATAGGCCTCCAACCCTGGCGAATCCGCCGTAATTTCGAGAAGTCCTTGCTTTGAACCGTCCTGTTGCATCAAAAGTAAATGTTACCGAACGACTTTTCGTTGCCTCATAAATCATGTTACCGAACAGAGACATTGTTAACATAAATATCCTCTATAAATACCCTAGCGGGGTGAAGGTTGCTGATTTCGGTTTGGCGCGTGTGGCAAATGCACCTGAGAATC
>JAPLRL010000001.1 GCA_026399205.1 Gammaproteobacteria bacterium | reverse complement strand
TTGATTTAGATAAATACTCAGAAGAAAAAATTAATTCTTTGATCTATCAACTCACTTTAGCCGCTTAGAAAGCCCTTCGAGACGTGTGCTACGCACACTCCTCAGGGCGAACGGATTAGGGAAAAATGGCTAAACTCGAGTTATTTTGAGGATCTTTCAATGGCACTTTTTTTGATAAGTAAAAAACCTTTTCTCCTTGTTTATTAACAAACTCTTCTTCAGACGTATTTGAAATACCGGTTTCCAATATTTTTTTATTATTTTCTATAATAGCCGCAGCATTTTCTTCTGTCTGAAATGAGGAAACGTGTAATCCAACGACCTCTGAAGGATCTGCCAATCCAAAATCGCTTGCTTGCTGGGTATTACAACCTAAGAAATAATTGTTTTTATCAAGCCAATAAATATGCTCTGGTAAATTTGCCATCACACTCCGTAAGGTCATCGCTGTTTGATCATGCTTAGCTTTTAAAGTATTAAATCGCTCTGTTTCATCCGAAATATCAAATGACATACCAATTAACCCAATGACTGTATTTTTTTCAAAAATGGGTATTTTAAACGACTTACACTGACCTAAAGCGCCAGATTTCTGAGGAAATGGCTCAATAAACTCGAGTGATTTACCTGACGCCATAACTTGATTGTTATTTGAATTTAAAATATGAATCACATCAGGATGCTTTTTAAGTATTGGTAACGTAAAATTTGTCTTCCCTATCACTTCTTGCTTGTTTTTCAAACCAAAGTTGTGTGCCTGTAAATCGTTACAAGACTGGTAACAACCCAACTTATCAATCGAATAAACATGAATTGGAAAAAAAGAAAATAACTCATCAAAATCTGGAAAATGATCACAACCCACTTGAGGGTTTTTCATAAATCATCCTTGTTTTTGCTTGTAATTTATGCAACAACCAAGTCGTTTGCACGATTTTTAAACTTTATAGATACTGCAACCATCAATTTATCATTAAAAGTTGAGATAATATGTTTATAAACATAATCCATAGCCGCATTTCTTTCGCTTGGATAAATTTCAAAATGGTAGCCTTCTTCTGCTAATAAAAGCATGACGGCACACTCCTCTAATAGATACGCCTTACTTAAATACAACGCATCTTCGTATTCTAGGGTTAGTTTACCCGCATTTCTACTTAAAAAAAGAAATGCTGTATCATCCACGCTTTTTTTAAACAAGTTGTCATTCAAGTATTGTTCGTTTATTAAAGTACATTTTTTACTATAATTTGGGTGGTGAAGCCATTCATCCCACCTAGATATACGCACTGGAATTGCCATTTTTTTTATTGAATATAAATTCCGCTCCAACCATTGTAATCCTAAAAAATTAGCATATTCATGGATTTCTTCCTTACTATTCGGCAATAAAATTTCCATCGTGTGTCTTTGAAGGCTATCACATACCATAATGATAGACGCACTAAAGTGCTGATTAACTGCTACCAGTGTTGCTTTAAACTTATCTTCTTCATGAACAGATTGTCCAACACTAATGGTAACACAACACTTAGAACCGATAAAATCATCCGTTTTCTTTGACTTTAAAATCGCTTTTTTTGTTAATCCACTCATTAGCATAACAGTTCCATTTATACAGCGTGTTTACAACTCAAGTTTTCACGCCCAATATTAAATATTAGTAATTCCTCTCGTCATCCTGAGCGCCAGAGAAGGATCTCCTATTGCTAGCTGGGGGAGATCCTTCGCTGGCTCAGGATGCCGTGTAGCTGGGTAGCTGGGTAGCTGGGTAGCTGGGTAGCTGGGTAGCTGGGTAGCTGGGTAGTTACAAATATTACTTATTAGATGACATATTCTACCAAATTAACCAAATTAAGTACAGTGCAATGCGAAAACATGTTTTTGTTAATTGTTTGTAACAAACGTAGCCTTGACTTCGCTTCGCTTCGCGTGGCTCCGTATACCCAACGCTAATGTATAGATCGAGAATCATCATCACTCTTTTTTTCATCACTACCCTCTTCACTCGATTCCTTCTTGTCATCATGATGATCAAATGAAGAAGGGAGATCATGCAACGAAGGCGTGGGGGGTGTTGGCATAGGTTCTGGAGGGTGTTTTTTTAGCATCTGTTCGGGGATGGCTGACGGCGCTATCTTACTAGAGTCAACAGACTCGGCTGCTTGTTTTTTGGCTTGATTTTTTTTAGCGATCTTTTGAACCGCAATTGAAATCAGGGTTGTAACAAGACATATCACACCTGCTGCAATCATTAAAGCAAAGCCAAATAAGGGAGAAAAAACAGCGGTGATCGCGGCAATTAAACTCAATGCAGCAGTTGCTTTAAGAATCGTGTCAGGAACGACTTTTATGGGGAGATAATATTTTCTTTTGAGACGACGCAGCTCACCACCCTCTTTTAGGTATTGATCTGTTAACTCAGTCAAGGTGCTCAACTTTGTTTGTAACTCGTTTTGCTCCTCTGTTGTGCGGGCGGCAATGTTTTCTAATCGTTCCGTGTCACTTAACAACTGTTTTATTTCAGTGCGGCCATGGGAAACAAGCTGCCTCATCCGATGCAGTTCATCTTCTAACATACGGGTTTCTAGTAAGGTTTTTAAGAACGACACACTCGCCGCACCAATCATAAGAAAAACAGCAAGAAAAGGAAAAGTCAACGCAACAGCAGTAAAGATAATGCCCATCACGCACAGTGCTATCATGAACCATTCATCAGTAATGGGCCATCGCTTTTCTTGATAACATCGCCTTGGCAACGTGAATAACTCAAGACCATGTAAAATAAAAGAGATCGTTGGCGCAATAATTTTATGAATGATACCCACACCAGCTTGTGCAACCGCTTCGACTTGAGGCTCAATCTGCGTTGAAATTGAATCATCTATAGAGCTCTCTAACTCGGCTGTCATGCGTAAAAAGCGCTCTTTATCAGTTAGACTGGTATTTGACATGTTTATGTTTCATCCTTTGATAACGTCCTGTCATCACACCAGTCTACCTTTATTTTATTGACAATCACAACATACCCTACCGTTCAAGAGGTCTCGCTAGCGCGTTAATCGGTGGTCTTTACAATTGGTTTCTTGGTTGTTGTACAGGTTCTTGTGAAGCGAAGCCCAAAGCAACAAAAAGCGTTAAAAAAATAAAAATATCGCACAGGCGTGTTTACATTTGCTCTAAAAGCCCGTCGTGGCGCGGCTTGTCCGCGCCATCCAGAATGTAGCTGGATCCCGCGGACAAGCCGCGGGACGACGATATTCATGGTAAATGTAAACACCCCCTAGATGTATGTCATCCCGAACACGGTGAGAGGTGACGTTTTTGCTGTTATTTTGGCCACCAGCAAGCCAATCAATTGACACAAATATCATTTAATTATATAGTTGCGCAATAATTGCATTAAGGAGGCTGGAAATAGGCTCAGTTTTAGTGAGCAAATTTAAATCCCTGCTCCTTTGAAAGTCTGGAAAATTAAACCTATGCTTACTGAAAACGAACTCATACAACACCTTGCAGAACAAAAAGATGGTACGCATAATTATGCATTTACCGTGAGTGTCGCCAAATCCATTCTTCGCCTTCGAGAGCGTTATGCGAGTCAATCTCGGAGTTTTGAGACGATCGCGTTAGAAATCCGGGGAAAAAAATTTAGTCAAGAAAGTACCATTATTCAAGCAGAATGGGATAGGTCAGTTGACTATTTAATTGCAAAAGTAACGGAAGCTCAAGATCAGTTTGATGTTGTGAACTTATATTTTCGTATGCCTCATGCGGTTTTACCGAGTTTCGATATTATTAAACATGAGTTTTCTTTAAAAGAGGTCCTTGTTTTAGTCTGGATAGCTCTGCACGATGATAAAGCGTATGAAAGGCATTATTGTGGAAGTGATTTGGAAAAACTTCAACGGGCAAAAGCGGATCAAAAAGCGCGATTAGAAAGTTTTTTTCAAATTTTAAAAAGTATTCAAACAGGCATATGCCATCATGGTGTTCGTAATGAGCTCATTCTTTCCCTAAATGAAACGCACATTGATGTGAGTGTGATAGAGAGCCCTGAAGGAACAATTATCGATTTTATAAGACAACGCTTGCATCATTGCTTCTGGGAAGCGTATCGGCAGAATCCCAATTGTACGATTTTAAGGAGTGGTTTGATCACCTGGATGAAAGAGTCCAAAGTAGACAAGTTATTTTTACAGCTTGATCCCACCAATCAACTACTGAAAGATATTCAAGCGATTTTTGAGAAATATGGTATCGATCCCAATCCAGTGATTATCAAATTTGATGGCAAATCTTTAGAAGAGTACGTCTGTGCTGTTCAGTCTGCGCTAGATTTTGATTGCGATAGGGTCTGTTATCCTCATCTTTATGAAATGCATCAACTCTTAACGGTTTCTGACCATTTTTCTCACCCAGAGGCGTTGGAGAAAATACGAAGCTGGATTTCAAGTGATTTTTTTTTCGCAAACATGAGTGCGAATCAACGCAATGTCAGCGCTTTTTATAAATATTATACGGTATTAGTGCAGCTTGAAAAATATAGGTCGATTTTCATCTTCTTGAATGTGCTCGAAGTTAATTTTATGAGCACACTTGAAAAAAATTGCGAAAAACCGTTTGTCGATTATTTAGAATACAATGTTGTTCCGACCCTCTCAGATACCACGGTACTTGAGCAAATTCAAGCATTCACCAAAGCGATAGAGTGTTTTAAAAATGACACCCCAAATTGGATTATAAATTTTTTTGAAAAGTGGTACAAAAATCAAAACAATACTTTCAGAGCCTCTCTATTTAAAATGATGATCAGTAGTGAACTGAAAGAAAAAATAGCTATAAATACTCAAGATATTGTGAATTTTAAACGTTGCGTTTTTCAACGTGGACGCGTCAATTTAGATGGACAGGTTTATTGGATCAACCGATTTTTCTTAGCAGCTATCATGAGTCATCCATCGCAATGGTCGAATGAATTTGCAAATCACTTGGAGATGATTTGTCATAATTTAGAGCAATTAGATAGAGTTAAAATGCATGCACTGAACATCAATCCAGATGCATATCCAGCACAACTTTTAATGCAACTCCGATATTTATGTGAAAAATACAAGCAACTTCACGGTGTCCTAGAACCTATTGCTGTATCAGAGCGTCCTGAAAATATGTTGCTTCATCCGGAGTTATGTGAAACCTACCGTGATTGGTTAAATATTTATCAACTCTTAATTGAGTCTTTCCCCAAGGAGTTATGGCAGATTTATAAGAGGTATAGTGAAAGAGTATGGAGTGCGATTTTAAATTTGCCTTTCTTGTCAGCGTTATCTCCGAATATTAAGCAGTGTCTTAATGCGCGTGAAAATAAGGCGATGATTCAGTCAAATCCATTGAAAGCTATAGAAATAATATCTTGCCTTGATGTTTTTTACGCCACCGATCCTCAGCTTGTCAACAATGATACGCGTTTATTTATTAAACAACTTATTCAACAAAATTTTAAGATTATTTATTTAATTGCGCCAGTAATTCGATGCTTATATCAAACTTCGCCTATGCTAATCACTTTCCCTTATCTCGATATGCTCACCTCTGGGGAAGGGGTGTATGCTATCCAAATTGCAAATACGGTCATTTCTCTTTATAACTTTAACAAAGCATTACTTACAAAAGAAAGATGTGCGTTGATTAAGGAAAGAGGGGGAATGGCTCGATATCTCGCGCAAACGCTCAGAGTTTTGGAGGAAACGAATAGAAACCTGATTAATGAATCCAATCTTATTCTTCTCATGAGTCACAATGCTCATCATTTATGGCGTGTCTCTGAGGCTTTATGTATTCTTTCCTCTGTGAAGCCGAATATCATTAATCAAGTCCTGCTACAAGAACTCGTCGAAAATAATGAATATGCAATTGAACTTGCAAGTATCATTCATTTTCTTATGGATGTTAAGCCAGAACTAGTGACTGTTAAAAATATTGAGCTGTACAAAAATCAACTTCATGTTTCAGGAAAATTTAATTCAATTTTACGGGTGATACACGAACTCATACCGAATTTTATTACACAGAGTAATTTTGAAGCACTTTTTAAAGTGTGTAAAAACCACTATGGAATTATCGAAACCCTGCGTTTCTTGCAGAAAACGAACCCTAAGCTTCTTACTAAAGAAAGCGTGCATATGATTCTTGAGAAGAGCCATCAACTCATCAATTTAAGGGAGGTATTATCTATGCTGCATGGAATCAATCCTAATCTGATTAATGAGGAGAACTTGAACCGCATCTTTATGAACCACATAGAGCTGGTATTGAAAGTTAAATTTGCCTTACAACACTTGTCTCACTCAAACCCAACTCAAATAACCAATGAAACCATTCGCAATATGTTTAGCAACCCTAGTCAGTTGTCCTTTTTTAGAAGAGGAGAACGTTGTGTGCTTACCGGACAAAGTGATGATGTGAATAAGAGGCAAGAGCGGGAGAACGGCTTTTCAGCTTAAATTTTGTTTTCACGTCGATTGTATGACTTTTTCACGAGCCCGAGTCCGTGGGCTCGTATTAGATCGATGGTTGTCCAAAGTCCAGACATTGGGAACTGCTTATTTAAACGCGCATAGTCCGCCCTAAGGGCTCGTTGAGTTTAGCGATCAGTTCCGCTATTTGGTCTTGCAATACAGGAGTGATAAATTGCGCACAAAATAGATCGTATGATTGGTTAATCATAGGCTCATGGTCGTTTAGCCAGCGTCGCTTTAAAATAAGTTCATATGAGTGCGCGTCAGACTGTGCATAGGGATTATGTGTTAATTGTTGAACAAAAAGTTTTTTCCAACACACTGAACAAGGACCCGATTGCTGAACACAACTCAGTGCTTTTACCCGATAAATTTCCAATGCCAGTTGATAAAAAGTCGCGTCATTTTCTCTATTTAGAAGAGAAAGCCTCTGATTTAAACTGTCTGGAGCCGTTGCTATCCATTGAGCCATATGAATAGTATAAAATTGAGCTGGTGTTGTTGGTCTTGAAAAAAAAGAATTTGAATAAAAATGGGATTGCTGAGTCAGAGCCTTTTTTCCACGCTGATAGGTTTGATGAAGAGAGTCGTATTCGACTGCTTCTGCTTGATTCAGCTCCCTTCGCGATAGATCTTCTGTTTCGATAAGGAAAAGCTTCGTTAATGGGTGTTTTTTACTGTCAGACTGCTCACACAATCGAGTGCGAGCAGTGGACTCAAGCTGTTGTAGGTCTAAAAAAGATTTTTCAGCTGTCGCAACTGATCGTAAAAGTGCATGATCAAATTCAGCTTTATTGACAAATGCCGTATATGCTTTAGAAATCACTCGTCGCCCATCGACTTCTTGACCGATAGCCGTATCCCGGCCTTTTTTTGTTGCTGCTAATGTCTTTTCAATTTGGGTTTTAATCTCAACGACACCTAAGAGATAAGCTTCTTGTTGGTCCGTTCTTTCCTGAGTACACTCAGCTGCTAGTGCTTTACGTTGCTGTATTTCCATACGAACGATCTCACGTTGTCTCTCAAGCTTACTTGCTTCTACAGATGCCTGACGTTCCCTGAAAGCGGTTTGGCTATCTGAAATGAGTTGCGTTAGCGCGCGCTCGTGTTGCGCGTGGATGTCTTGAAAGGCCGCCTCCACTTGTTCGCTTTTGGGTCTTTCACTCAACCAGCGTTGTAACGCCCTGGCTTTTGATTGCTGTATGTTTAGTAAAAAGGTGTTGATAAGCTTAAGGGGATTCTTTTCTTTAGGTTCAATCGCAATAATTTTAATATAAGCGCCCATTATCGCCATGATTCGTTCAAGCACCCAAGGCCAGTAGTGTTGATTAAGAATACTCACCACCGGTTTTAATTCTTGAGGCGTTATCATCGAAGATTTGCGCTTGGTAGAAGAAGGCGGGATCAGGGGAAAGGTTGCACAACAAGAAGGTAATTTATGCGTAAGCTGCTCAATGGAAAAGGATTTGTTTTTTTCAAACAGCACATAGAGTTGTCCTAAGTAACCTAATTTCCCGACAAAATTGTAGCTAGGTCGTCAAAAAACCATTAATTAACAAGAAATTAGATGCTATTTAGCCTTGCTTTTTGCCTTAAACATAGCGACAATTATCGCCATGTTTAAGGCGTAGGCGAGACATGG
>JAPLRL010000026.1 GCA_026399205.1 Gammaproteobacteria bacterium | reverse complement strand
GTGATGGATAATATTTTAAATTTGCTCGAGACTGTGCCTCATCAAGCACCCTCATCCCCAACCCTTCTCCCTCAAGGGAGAAGGGAGCAGGTCGTGCTAACTGACTAACTTCAGTTCAAATTAAGATGGGACAGCCCTGATAACACAACGCCACCAGTTGACTTGAAAAATGACAAAAATGTATTAATATTAAAATATAGGTGTATTTTGGACAAAAATAATGCCGCAACCTATCAAAGCACTACCTCCTTTGACCGACGCGCAAAGGATTAATCCCAGTTATCAGAGGTTCCGTGAGGAGCTTGATGCACAGATCAAGGCATTCAATGAATCGCAAGAGGAACTTAAGTACGACTCCTTACTGGATGAACCAGCGCAACAAGCACACTTGGAAAGGCTCAAAACAAATCAACTGCAGGTAGAACAAACACTTGCAGCTATTGTGGAAAAAATAATACAAAAACCCGATGCTACTGAAATCCCTCCGGGTGCTGAAAAGGGATTGGAGTATGCCAAGCAGTCAGCGCAGGTGGTAAAAGCATTGATGGAAGATGGCGCGGTCAACCCTGTACCGCAGTTTAATAGCGTAAAAAAAGCGGTAGATAGCCCAGTTAATAGCGTAAAAAAAGCGGAAGATAGCCTAGTAAACAACCCGAAAATTATCAAAAAACCGCCTAATTCGACCCAGGAGCAAGATGAGAATCCCAATTACAATGCGTTTCGTGAAGCGCTTGATGAACGAATCAAGGCGTTCAACGAATCTCAAGTGTTGTTCGATTACTATCCACGAGATAAATTAACAAACTCAGAACAAAAAGATCTCTGGGCAGAGCTTCAGAAGAATCAACTTCGGGTCAAGGAATGTCTAGAAGCGCAGGTGGAGAACATTGCAAGAAACCCACGTAACATGACAATACCACCGAGTGCGATGAACGAAATAGAGTATGCTAAGCAGTCAGCGGAGGCTGTAACTGCATTGTTAATTAAAGGCAACGTCAAAGCAGTTCCGCACTATATGAAGGCAGCAAAACAAGCAGCAGAAAAAGGTGTTGCGGCGATAGATAAAGCGCCGGATGGCAAAGAAAAATGGAGTAATACGAAAAAGTTGCTGGCCGCGATCGTCATTGGGTGCGCTCTCGTCATAGCCGTCGCTCTTCTTTGTTTCTTCTTTCCTCCAGCAGGCGCAGTCCTTGCTGCAATTGGCACCCATACCATTGGCGCTGCTGCCACTGCCAAGGTAAGCTCAGCGGGCGCTGCTGCCATTCATGCGGTAGGGACCACTGCAGTGAATGCAGTAGTGTCGGCAGCACACACCGTAGGGCATGCAGTAGGGACTACTGCAATGAAAGCAACAGCACCAATTCCTTTTATTCCACATACTGCGACAGCAGCAGCTGTAGTCTGTGCAACCGGCGCAACAGCTGTAGTCGGTGCAACAGGGATAGCTATGAAAAAAGCATATAATAAAATAGTAGGGAAAACAAACCCCTCAGAAGGCAACAAGACACCAGAAAAGCCAACGAATACCAATGATACGCCACGTAGAAAATAAAAAAACGCCAGTCATTTCCACTAGGGTCTGTTGACATTTGCCCCACAACGCCCACCTGGCAAGGCTTGTCCGCGCCATCCAGAAAATTTAAGTTTAGGTCTAGTCCAGTTAAATAGACTGTGATACACTTGCGCTCCTTTGTGTTGATAGGATAGGCCAGTAGCTCAATTGGCAGAGCGGCGGTCTCCAAAACCGCAGGTTGGGGGTTCGAAACCCTCCTGGCCTGCCATTCGATAAACGTGAAGAATAATAACGATGCAATGTAATTTAAAGGGTAATATGAAAGAATTTGGGTTAGGGGCGCTGATGTTGTTGGTGACGGCAGGGGCTTTTTACTTAACCTATGGGGTTGATTTTTCTCCGCCTATTCTTGCGATGGTGTGGATTGTCTGGCTCCTCGTGTTGACTGGACTGGCTTTCTATACAACACCAGGGCAGGCTGTATTTGCGTTTGCTAAAGAAGCGAAAATTGAGCTTCAAAAAGTGGTGTGGCCCAATCGCCAAGAAACCATTCAAACAACGATGATCGTCATGACCATGGTGGGTTTAACCGGTTTGATGTTATGGGTGTTTGATGTGTTTATTTTGTGGGGTATTGCTAGGTTAACTCATTTAGGTTGATAGAACTGTGGACGAAATAAAAACAAAGCAATGGTATGTTGTACATGCCTATTCTGGTTACGAAAATTATGTCATGCGCGAAATTAAATTGCGTAGCGAATATCGCCAATTAGAAGATAAAATTGGTGAAGTCGTCGTGCCTGCTGAAGAAGTCGTGGAAATGAAAGCCGGCCAAAAGAGAAAAAGCGTGCGAAAATTTTTCCCGGGCTATGTGTTGGTTAACATGGTCATGGAAGATGCAACTTGGCACATGGTGCGCGCAATTCCACGGGTGCTCGGATTTATCGGTGGTACAGCAGAGACGCCAACACCTATTTCAGATAAAGAAGCAGACGCCATCATGCGTCGTGTTCAAGATGGGGTTACCAAACCGAGACCGAAAGTATTATTTGAAGTCGGTGAAATGGTTCGCGTGAAAGAAGGTCCCTTTGTTGACTTTAATGGTGTGGTTGAAGATGTCAATTATGACAAGAGCCGTCTGCGGGTAGCCGTTGTTATTTTTGGTCGTTCAACGCCGGTTGAGTTAGAGTTTAGTCAGGTAGAGAAGTTGTAAATGTAGGTTGGGCCTTGGCCCAACAACGATTTTGAGTTGTACGTTATCGTTGTTGGGCCAAGGCCCAACCTACCTTTTAGTGTGAAAAAGTTGTTAGTTAGGGGAGCGATGTTGAAGACACCGCGTTAGACCCACTTTAGGAGTGTAAAATGGCGAAAAAAATAGAAGGTTATATCAAATTACAAATTCCTGCTGGGAAGGCGAATCCAAGTCCTCCAGTAGGTCCTGCGCTTGGACAACGTGGTTTGAATATCATGGAGTTTTGCAAAGCGTTTAATGCAGCAACCCAACACATCGAACCGGGATTGCCAACACCAGTTGTGATTTCTGTGTTTAGTGATCGAAGCTTTACTTTTGTAACTAAAACCGCACCTGCTTCAGTGTTACTGAGAAAGGCAGCTGGCTTGCAAAAGGGCAGTTCTAATCCTAATACCATCAAAGTCGCGAAATTAACTGTCGCGCAGTTGGTTGAGATTGCAAAAGTAAAAGAGCCTGATTTGACCGCAGCGTCACTTGCAGCAGCCGTCCGCACCATTGCAGGGACCGCTCGTAGCATGGGAATTGAAGTGGAAGGTTCTTTGAGTGAGGGGGAGTAACATCATGTCATTGAATAAAAAACAAAAATTAATTTGTGAAAAAGTAAAAGCAGGAAAAACGCATTCTTTAGAAGACGCTATTGTGTTATTAAAGCAATTTGCCAGTCAAAAGTTCAATGAGAGTGTAGATATCTGTGTCAATCTGGGCGTCGACCCTAGAAAGTCAGACCAAGTTGTTCGCTCTTCCACGACCCTGCCAAAGGGAACAGGCAAAACTGTGCGTGTTGCCGTATTTGCTCAAGGCGAAAATGCAGAAAAGGCCAAGAAAGCAGGGGCTGATATTGTTGGGTTTGAAGACCTAGCTGAAAAAATTAAAGCAGGCGAGATGGATTTTGATGTCGTCATTGCAACACCTGATGCAATGCGCATTGTGGGCCAGTTAGGTCAAATTTTAGGGCCACGCGGCTTGATGCCGAATCCTAAAGTTGGTACGGTCACCATGAACGTTGAAGCAGCTGTCAATGATGTAAAATCTGGACAAGTGCGTTACCGAACTGATAAAGGTGGCATCATTCATACCACTGTCGGCAAAGTAAGTTTTGAGCCTAAAGACCTGATTGAAAACATTGGGGCACTCATGAGTGACCTAAAAAAAGCAAAACCAACTTCAGCCAAAGGTGTCTATGTGAGGAAGATTACATTGACTTCAACGATGGGTCCTGGATTGGTTATTGATTTATCAACCGTTCCCATGTAGAATCATCGCCCTTTGAAACCGGTTTCACGGCAAAGACAGTGTTCAATGCCGTCGAAGACCGCAGGTGCTTGGCTTTTTCATTTGATTGAGCCTGGCTTAATGTCCTGCGCAGACGGTGAGCGTATTCAGGTCTTTGGAGAGATGGATACGACCACCATTAAACATCAAGCGAAGTGAACGCTTGATTAAATAGGAGGTCAGTAACGTGACGTTAACATTAGCTGCAAAAAAGGAAGTGGTTCAAGAAGTCGCATCTGTTGCTTCTAAAGCAATTTCCGCTGTTGTTGCTGATTATCGTGGGTTAACTGTTAATCAAATGACCCAGCTTCGTGTACAGGCGAGAAAATCAAATGTGTATTTGAAGGTGGTGCGTAATACTTTGTCAAAAAGAGCATTTGAAGGCACCGAATTTGATTGTTTAAATGATCATATGGTCGGTCCTGTTGTACTTGCTTTGTCTTTCGATTCGCCAGGAGATGCGGCGAGATTGATGAAAGACTTTTCAAAGTCGTTTGATAAATTAGAGGTAAAGGCACTTTCTGTTGGTGGAAAAGTATATGGTGTCAATCAATTAGATGCAGTTGCAAGCTTGCCGACGAAGGAAGAAGCGATTGCTAAATTGATGTATGTTATGAAAGCGCCAATAGAAAAATTTGTTCAAACACTGGCAGCGCCACACGCAAAATTAGTGCGTTTATTGGTTGCCGTGAATGCGACAAAGTCTTGACCTGGTGATAATCGGTGTGTCCTCATTTAACTTAGGAGTTAGAAATGGCTGTGTCTAAAGCTGAAATTCTCGATACGATCGCAAACATGAGTGTAATGGATGTGGTTGAATTAATTGAACAAATGGAAACTAAATTTAATGTTTCTGCCGCCTCTGCTGCTGTTGCTGTTGCAGCACCTGCTGCTGCTGCCGCTGTTGAAGAGCAAACAGAATTTAATGTTATGCTCAAATCATTTGGCGAAAACAAAGTGAATGTGATTAAAGTAGTTCGTACGCTCACAGGCCTTGGTTTAAAAGAAGCAAAAGATTTGGTTGAAGGTGCACCGTCTACTGTTAAAGAAGGCGTATCTAAAGCTGATGCTGAAGCAATGAAGAAACAGCTTGAAGAAGCTGGCGCAGCGGTTGAAGTTAAGTAACATCAACCCTTGTGTACGGAGCGTTTGCTCCGTGTTATGGAAGGAATAATAAGGGTAACTCCCCACGTCATCCTGAGCGTCAGCGAAGGATCTCCTACAAATTAGCACATTACGGGCTGAAGGAGATCCTTCGCTAGCGCTCAGGATGACGTGTACGTGGGTGGTTTCTAATAAGATCTACTAACGGATTATTGTTCCTTCTATTTTTTTGTCAGTCATTGTGATTGACGTGAGTTTAAAAGCCAAAACCCACTTTTGATGAGGATACTCCATGGCTACAGCAGATACCAAGTCACGATACATGTATGCTGAAAAACGACGCATTAGAAAGAATTTTGGTCGACATACAGAGATCATGTCTATTCCCAAGTTGCTTGAAATTCAAATAAAATCTTATAACGATTTTATTCGGACGGATTTGTCAAATACCGATCAAGAAAAAACAGGGTTACATTCCGCATTTTCTTCCGTGTTTCCCATTGAAAGTTTTTCGGGTAACGCGAGACTGGAGTACGTTAGTTATAAATTGGGTGAGCCAGTATTTGATGTGAGAGAGTGTAAGTTACGAGGTTTAACCTACTCTGCTCCATTGCGAGTTAAATTTCGCTTAATTGTATTAGATAGAGAATCTAACGCTGATCCTAAAGCGATTAAAGACATCAGGGAACAAGATGTGTTTATGGGTGAGCTCCCTTTGATGACAGATGTAGGTACATTTGTAATCAATGGAACAGAGCGTGTGGTTGTATCTCAATTACACCGTTCACCTGGTGTGATTTTTGAGCATGATAAAGGCAAGACCCATTCTTCCGGAAAACTGCTCTATTCTGCCAGAATCATTCCTTATCGAGGATCATGGCTGGACTTTGAATTTGATCCAAAAGATTGTTTATTTGTGCGCATAGACAGACGTCGCAAATTAGCAGTGACAGTATTATTACGTGCATTAGGGTACGAAACAGAAGAGATCCTAGGGGTCTTCTTCGATAGCATTCAGTGCTATGTCAAAAACAAAGAATTTACAATGCAACTGATTCCATCACGGTTACGGGGTGAAATTGCAGCATTTGATATTATTGATCCTAAAACAAAAGAAAAAATTGTTGAGCAGGGTCGTCGGATTACTGCCCGACATACAAAATTGATTGAAACCAGTCAATTAAAAGAAATTGTTGTTCCGCAAGAGTATTTAGTTGGTAAAACCTTATCTAAATCTATTATTGATCCGCTGACGGGTGAAAGTTTAGGTAACGCGAATGATGAAGTGACTGCAGATATATTACAAAAATGCATACAGCATGAAATCAAGCAAATTGACTTAATTTACACCAATGATTTAGATCATGGTTCATATATTTCCGATACACTTCGCCTAGATTCAACAACCAGCCAATTAGAGGCCTTGGTTGAAATTTATCGGATGATGCGTCCTGGTGAGCCACCTACAAAAGATGCAGCAGAGGGCTTGTTTAAAAATTTATTCTTTAGTGAAGATCGTTACGATCTTTCTGAAGTGGGTCGCATGAAATTTAATCGCCGTGTTGGGCGAAAAGAAGATACCGGTTCAGGCACACTAGATAAAGCAGATATCATGGCGGTTTTAAAGACCTTGATTGATATCCGTAATGGCATGGGCATGGTTGATGATATTGATCACTTAGGCAACCGCCGTGTGCGTAGTGTGGGTGAAATGACTGAAAACCAATTTCGAGTTGGTTTAGTGCGGGTTGAGCGTGCGGTGAAAGAGCGTTTGAGCTTAGTTGAGACTGAAAACTTAATGCCACAAGACTTGGTGAATGCTAAGCCTGTGTCTGCTGCCATTAAAGAATTTTTCGGTTCAAGCCAATTGTCTCAATTTATGGACCAAGTTAACCCATTATCGGGGATTACCCATAAACGCCGTGTGTCAGCACTAGGGCCAGGCGGATTAACGCGCGAAAGAGCGGGCTTTGAAGTCCGAGACGTTCATACAACTCACTATGGTCGTGTGTGTCCGATTGAAACCCCAGAAGGCCCGAATATTGGGTTGATTAACTCATTGTCTATTTATTCCAGAACGAACCGTTACGGCTTTATTGAAACACCGTGTCGAAAGGTTGTGGGCGGCTGTGTCACCGATGAAGTTGTGTATATTTCTGCCATTGAAGAAGTGGATCAATATATTGCCCAATCGAATATCCCCCTTGATAAAAAGGGACGGATTACAGCCGATTTGGTTCCTTGTCGTCATCAAAATGAATTTTCGTTAACGACGCCTGATAAAATTAATTACATGGATGTCTCGCCTAAGCAGATCGTTTCTGTGGCTGCATCCTTGATTCCTTTCTTAGAGCATGATGATGCTAACCGTGCGCTCATGGGGTCTAACATGCAACGTCAGGCGGTTCCTACGCTACGTGCTGAGAAACCATTGGTTGGAACGGGTATGGAACGCACCGTTGCGACAGATTCAGGGGTTTCAGTGATTGCACGTCGTGGCGGCACCATTGATTTGGTAGATGCTGCGCGTATTGTGGTGAGAGTCAATGATGACGAAACCACAGCGGGTGAAGCGGGTGTTGATATTTATAATCTAACCAAATATTTCCGCTCTAACCAAGATACTTGTATTAACCAACGTCCAATTGTTTTCCCTGGCGATCAGGTGAGAGTGGGCGATGTATTAGCAGATGGCCCTTGCACTGACTTAGGTGAGTTAGCGTTAGGTCAGAATTTGCTGGTGGCATTTATGCCATGGAATGGATATAACTTTGAGGATTCAATTTTAATCTCTGAGCGAATTGTGCATGAAGAGCGATTTACGACCATTCATATTGAAGAGTTGAGTTGTATCGCACGAGACACAAAATTAGGCATAGAAGAGATCACCTCAGACATTCCTAATGTGAGTGAATCGGCACTGAATAATTTAGACGAAGCCGGTATTGTATATATTGGTGCAGAAGTCAAAGCAGGGGACATCTTGGTTGGAAAAGTGACGCCTAAAGGTGAAACTCAACTGAGTCCTGAAGAAAAACTATTAAGAGCCATTTTTGGTGAAAAAGCCTCAGATGTGAAAGACTCTTCATTGCGTGTGCCTTCTGGCATGTCCGGAACCGTCATCGATGTACAAGTATTTACTCGAGATGGCTTAGAAAAAGACAGTCGGGCTAAACGAATTGAAGAAGAACATTTAGCACTGGTTCGAAAAGACTTGATGGATGAGCGCCGTATTCGTGAGATTGATATTTATCAACGCATGTCGCAACTCATGATCAATAAAGAAACGGCTAAAGGCTCGGGTAAAATTAAACCAGGCACACTCATTACACAAGCCGTGTTAGATAAATTAGAGCGCGCACATTGGGATGAATTGGTTTTTGAAGATGATGCAGTGAATCATCAAATTGAACAACTGTCTAAACAGCTAGATGCCTTAGTCAAAGAAATGGAAAAACGCTTTAACGATAGCAAGAAAAAACTGACCCAAGGCGATGAATTGGTGCCAGGCGTTCTGAAGATTGTTAAGGTTTATTTGGCAGTAAAACGGCGTATTCAACCTGGTGACAAAATGGCGGGTCGTCACGGGAACAAAGGGGTTATTTCAAAAGTTGTCCCTGTTGAAGACATGCCTTATCTTGCCGATGGCACACCCGTTGATATCGTGTTAAACCCATTGGGCGTTCCTTCGCGGATGAATATTGGTCAGGTCCTTGAGACCCATCTTGGGCTTGCAGCTAAAGGTCTAGGACAACGCATTGCTGATTTGTTAGATAAAAAATGTAACATAAAAGAGCTGCGGACCTATCTTGACAAAATTTATAATGCAAATGCCACCATGCATGAGCAGTTGGACACCTTAGATGATGATGCCATTCGCCTGTTAGCAAATAATTTGCGTGGCGGGGTCCCCATGGCTACACCGGTGTTTGATGGTGCAACTGAAGCAGAAATTAAAACCATGCTTGAGTTGGCGGGCTTGCCGGTCGATGGAAAAAGCGTGTTGTATGATGGTCGCACTGGACGTAAATTTGATAATCCAGTGACGGTTGGCTATATGTATATGCTGAAATTGAACCATCTCGTGGATGATAAAATGCACGCTCGGTCAACAGGATCTTATAGTCTCGTGACACAGCAACCCCTGGGCGGAAAAGCACAGTTTGGTGGACAGCGTTTCGGAGAAATGGAGGTGTGGGCCCTAGAAGCTTATGGTGCTGCATACACATTGCAAGAAATGCTAACGGTTAAGTCAGACGATGTCGCCGGTCGCACACGTATTTACAAGAACATTGTAGATGGTGATCATCGTATGGATCCTAGCATGCCAGAATCATTTAACGTGTTGTTAAAAGAAATTCGGGCATTAGGGATTGATATTGAACTGGAACATGATTGAGCGGAAACCGCCAAGTGGGTCATGCTGTGTACAGCAGGCCCTAAGACTGATTTTTATTTTGGAGATAAAACGTGAGTATAGTGAACGATCCAATGAGACGCCCTCCAATTATGAGCGATTTGCTTGGTATGCTCAAACAACAAAGTCAAAGTGAAGAATTTGATGCCATTCGTATCGCACTAGCATCCCCTGAGCTGATTCGCTCATGGTCTTATGGTGAAGTTAAAAAACCAGAAACGATTAACTATCGTACTTTCAAGCCAGAGCGAGATGGTTTGTTTTGTGCCAAAACATTTGGCCCTATTAAAGATTATGAATGTTTATGTGGTAAATACAAACGCTTGAAGCATCGTGGTGTGATTTGTGAAAAATGCGGTGTAGAACTTGCGCTCTCAAAAGTCCGACGCGAAAGGATGGGCCATATTGAATTGGCGAGTCCTGTTGCTCACATTTGGTTTCTCAAATCATTACCCTCACGGATTGGTTTATTACTAGACATGACCCTAAGAGACATTGAAAGGGTCCTTTATTTTGAAGCATTCGTTGTGGTTGACCCTGGCATGACCACGCTAGAGCGCGGTCAGCTGTTGAATGATGAAGCTTACCTTGATGCGCTTGAGCAATTTGGTGAAGAGTTTGATGCGCGGATGGGTGCTGAAGCGATTCGCGACTTACTCCGTCAAATTCATTTGGCAGATGAAATCAAGTTGTTACGTGAAGAGTTACCACAAACAACGTCCGAAACTAAAATCAAAAAATTAACAAAACGTTTAAAGCTCCTTGAAGCTTTCCATGAATCAGGTAATAAACCTGAGTGGATGATCATGGATGTGTTACCGGTGTTGCCACCTGATTTACGGCCATTGGTTCCCTTAGACGGCGGTCGATTTGCGACGTCTGATCTGAATGATTTATACCGCCGAGTGATTAATCGTAACAATCGACTGAAGCGCCTGCTTGATTTGAATGCGCCTGATATCATTGTGCGTAATGAAAAACGTATGCTTCAAGAAGCGGTCGACGCATTGCTTGATAATGGTCGCCGTGGTCGAGCGATTACTGGGACCAATAAACGTCCATTGAAATCGCTTGCAGATATGATTAAAGGGAAACAAGGGCGTTTCCGTCAAAATCTATTGGGTAAGCGTGTAGATTACTCTGGCCGGTCAGTGATTGTCGTGGGACCTACACTGCGCTTACATCAGTGCGGATTACCTAAAAAAATGGCCTTAGAACTCTTTAAGCCATTTATCTTTAGTAAATTAGAATTTAGAGGTTTAGCGACCACCATCAAAGCTGCCAAAAAAATGGTTGAAAAAGAAGAAGCTGTGGTGTGGGACGTCCTGGACGAAGTCATCCGCGAACATCCTATTTTACTGAATCGCGCACCTACGCTTCACCGTTTAGGGATTCAAGCCTTTGAGCCCGTATTGATTGAAGGTAAAGCCATTCAATTGCATCCTTTAGTGTGTACTGCATATAACGCGGATTTCGACGGTGACCAAATGGCGGTGCATGTGCCCTTGACCTTAGAAGCCCAGCTAGAAGCCCGCTCACTGATGATGTCAACCAATAATATTTTATCACCAGCCAATGGCGAACCGATTATTGTTCCCAGTCAGGACGTGGTTTTGGGTTTATATTACCTCACGCGAGATAAAATTGGGGCTAGAGGCGAAGGCAAAGTATTTGGAACGGCTGAAGAAGTCGAACGCTTTTACGATCTAGACATCATTGATTTGCACGCAAAAATTTCTGTCCGATTAGATCAATCAGGTGAAATTGAGCGTGAAGAAGGCGCACCAGACATTCAACGTGTAGAAACCACAGTAGGGCGCTTGATTTTACACCGCATTTTACCTGCGGGCATGCCTTTTGCTCAAGCCAATCGAGTGATGACTAAAAAAGTGGTCTCACGTGTTATTGACTATTGCTATCGAAAATTTGGCTTGAAAGCCACGGTTATTTTTGCTGATCAGCTAATGTATACCGGTTTCAAATACGCAACGCGTGCGGCAGCGTCAATCGGGATTGAAGACATGCAGATCCCTGAAAATAAATCTAAGATCATTGAAGATGCCGATAATGAAGTTCGTGAAATTGAAACTCAGTTCCGCTCTGGTTTAGTCACCAACGGCGAGCGTTATAACAAGGTTATCGATATTTGGTCACGCACCAATGAAATGGTCGCTAAATCCATGATGACCAAAATCGCAACCGAAGAAGCGACGACTCGAGATGGCAAAAAAGTCAGACAAGACTCTTTTAACCCGATCTTCATGATGGCAGATTCCGGTGCACGGGGTTCGGCTGCACAGATTCGTCAGTTAGCGGGGATGCGGGGATTGATGGCCGCACCAGATGGCTCGATTATCGAAACGCCAATTAAGGCGAACTTCCGTGAAGGGCTTGATGTATTCCAATACTTTATTTCTACCCACGGGGCAAGAAAGGGGTTGGCAGATACTGCATTAAAAACAGCAAACTCAGGTTACTTAACACGTCGCTTGGTGGATGTTGCTCAAGATGTCGTGATCACCGAATTAGATTGTGGGACCGATGAAGGTGTCTTAATGATGCCGTTGATTGAAGGCGGAGACATTGTCGAGCCATTACATGAACGTGTATTAGGCCGAGTGGTTGCAAAAGACGTTTATTTGCCCAACCAGAAAGAACCAGTGGTTGAAGCAGGCACATTACTTGATGAAGCGTGGGTAGAGACACTTGAGCGTTTAAGTGTCGATCAAATCCTGGTGCGTTCATCGATTACCTGTAAAACCCGTTTTGGCATGTGTTCAATGTGCTATGGTCGTGATTTAGCGCGCGGTCATTTGGTTAATACTGGTGAAGCGGTCGGGATTATCGCAGCGCAATCGATTGGTGAGCCGGGTACACAGTTAACCATGCGTACTTTCCATATTGGGGGAGCGGCATCACGGTCTACTGCGGCAAATAATATTCAAATTAAAACGAAGGGTGTGATTCGTTTACATAACATTAAAACGGTTACGCATGAAACCAATAACTTAGTTGCGGTATCCCGTTCAGGTGAAGTCGCGATTGTTGATGAATTTGGTCGTGAAAGAGAGCGTTATAAATTACCTTATGGCGCGATGCTTAGCGTACATGATGGCCAAGCCGTTGAAGCAGGCCGCGTGATCGCAACCTGGGATCCACATACCCACCCTGTGGTTTCAGAAGTAAGTGGTCGATTACAATTTGTTGACTTGATTGAAGGCTTAACGATGAATCGGCAAACCGATGAATCGACAGGCTTAAGTAACATTGTGGTTACGGACGCTAAACAACGTGGTGCTGCGGGTAAAGATTTACGCCCCATGGTGAAGCTGGTCTCTGAAAGTGGTCAAGAAATATTATTGTCCGGTACGAATGTGCCCGCACATTATTACTTACCCATGGACGCGATTATTAACTTTGAAGATGGTGGCATGGTTGGCGTGGGTGACGTTATTGCACGTATTCCACAAGAACGAACCAAGACCCGGGATATCACAGGAGGCTTACCACGTGTTGCCGACTTATTTGAAGCCCGTAGACCGAAAGATTCAGCTGTCATGGCAGAGGCATCAGGTGTGGTGAGCTTTGGTAAAGAAACCAAAGGCAAACGACGCTTAATCATAAACATGGCAGATGGCCAGGTTCATGAAGAGCTGATTCCAAAATGGCGACATATCTCTGTATTCGAAGGAGAGCATGTAGAAAAAGGTGAGGTCATTGCAGATGGTCCATTGAATTCACATGATATCTTAAGGCTATTGGGTGTGAGCGCATTGGCAAACTACATTGTGAATGAAGTCCAAGATGTTTACCGTCTACAAGGCGTAAAAATCAACGACAAACACATTGAAACCATTGTGCGTCAAATGCTGAGAAAACGCTTTATTACCCATGCCGGAGACTCTAAATTCTTGGCGGGTGAGCAGATTGAAGAAAGTCATATGCTTCAAGAAAACGATAAGTTGGTCGCAGATGACAAACAACCTGCCTCAGGTAACCCCATCCTATTAGGGATTACCAAAGCATCTCTGGCAACAGAATCGTTCATTTCAGCTGCATCGTTCCAAGAAACCACCCGAGTGCTGACTGAAGCCGCGGTGAGTGGAAAGTTAGATGATTTACGTGGTCTAAAAGAAAACGTGATGGTGGGGCGTCTCATTCCCGCAGGAACGGGCTATGCATATCATCAAAAACGTAAAGCACGACGCTTATCTGCGCATCATTCATCAGAGCCACATCAGATTTCTGCAAGTGATGTTCAGCAGGCGTTGAGTGAAGCGTTGAATTCTGAGATGAATAAGGAAGAAGGCCGAGAATAGCCTTTTATTCTAAAGTCGACTCCGTCACACTATTCCGCTCCCTAACGGTCGCGGCTCGGATTCCGAGCCGCGACCGTTAGGGAGCGGAACGGTTTGATATAGATGCTAAGTAACAACTCCTTCGCCTCTCTTGATGTGTTTGATAAATAATCAGGTATCGCTACTTTATGCTATAGTTAAACATAATGACTAAAGCACAAAGTGATCATCATGCCAGCGTCCTCCCGGGAACTAGACCCATTGTTCCTAGAAAAATATCGAAAAAATCCCAGCATCTTAAGCGCAGTTGAAGCGGATCTTGTATTAAAAGTATATGAACAGGATCCTCGCGCAATACAATTTGCCAATGATGCAGTCGTATTGGAGCTGGTACGTCGTAACAAAATTGGACCGGAACATCTGCTGGAATCTCAAGAAGACATGCTTTTTGAGGCTATGGAGAAAACAAAGTTAAAACGAACAGAGATTTGTGCAACACTAGGTCTTGAAGATAAAGCGGGGAATGGAGGAAACGGTTGGTCGCCGTGGTGGACGCAACAAATGGCTGCTCCGAGCACATGTACTCGATATCAGCAGTCATCAAAAGATAGGAGACCGCTTCCATATCAGGAATTACCTGGGAAACCAGATAATTTTTTTTCAGATATCATTGATTCGACTGAACACGGTGGATATCGTGGTTATGCTGCTGGATGGGATAAACATTCATTTTCAGTGCAAGCTATTCGTGACGGAAATACGGTGCATTTTATTTATGTCAATCGTGGTCAAAAAGCGTTTGAAAAAACAGCTGGGGTCCAGGGCACTGTGATTGCTTTTTCATGCCCTGCGCATGAAGCAGGAGCATTTTCTAAACGCTTTCATGCAGCACTCATTACCAGAAAACAGGAAACCATTTCTACGTTTCTAGCAGCAGAAATAAACTCACCTCTATACAATAAGACGCTTTCTTCTGAACTCACTAAATCAAATCAAAAAACCGGTAACTGTAGTGTCGCGAATGCTAATATTTCCTGGCATTTAAATTTGGTTTCTCAGGCAATGAAAGCATCACCTGAACTTGGATTTCTTGAGGCTTATCACCAAACCCAATCAAAATATAAAGCATTACGTACTACTGATAGATGTCATGCTTTTTGTCAGTTCATGTGTGTAAAGGATCAACCTCCCGTAACCAGTCCAGACCTATCTACAAGATTATTATCTGAAATCATGCGTAAATTTCACTTAAAAGATCTTGAAAACAATCAACAAACTGTACAGAAAGCGGTGACTCAACTTGCGCATGAATCTCCAGAACTGTTACTTGATTTATATGCTGAAATTAAAAAGATAAGGTCCATCGAAGAACCGACCACAGTAGATATTAACAAGCATTGGGAAGAGGAAACTCGCATGGCGCTGATTAAGTTAGTTGAAAAAAATCCTGGACTAAAAGTTCCAGAACAACATGCGGACCTGTTCAAAGAAATAACGGGCTCACATGACATGATACATCGTGGAGAAGTGGATAGAGCAGAATGTCCTCTTAGCAGCCTTCCAAACTCTAATACGTGTACTGTTAAACAAGATCCGTTAATTGAGAGATATAGCCAGATAGCTGGATCTGAAAATAAAGATAAGGCGTCTCAAAAGGGCGTTGATAAGGATGATAGTGCAGAAGAAAAAACGATAAAGGTACCCCATAGATGACGTCTAAAAGGAATAACGCAGGGTCCTGCGCTCTTTTGCCTACGTTTTTATCACGCGATGTCACACGTACTTTCTCTCTAATAAAATGATCTGTTGACAACCCCCCCATGCTTGTCATAAAATCCCGCCTCCTCATACAAGAGCGTTCAAAAGAATATTTGGAGTAATGAGTAAAAATGACGACCATCAATCAGTTAGTCAGAGCACCACGAGTGGATGTGAAAAGAAAAAGTTCTGTTCCGGCGCTTGAATGTTGCCCTCAAAGACGAGGGGTTTGTACCCGCGTGTATACTACTACGCCTAAAAAGCCTAACTCGGCGTTGCGTAAAGTTGCGCGTGTGCGGTTAACCAATGGCTACGAAGTCACTGCTTATATTGGCGGTGAAGGCCACAATCTGCAGGAACACTCGGTGGTTCTGATTCGCGGGGGTCGTGTAAAAGATTTGCCTGGTGTGCGTTATCACATCGTTCGAGGAAGTCTGGATACCTCTGGGGTGGGTGACCGTAAACAAGGTCGTTCGAAATATGGTACTAAAAAGCCTAAAGATAAGAAATAAGACGGTAGGGATTAATTATGCCAAGAAGAAGAGAAGTTCCAAAGCGTGAAATTCTACCTGATCCTAAGTATCACAGTGAATTGCTTGCGAAATTTATCAACGTGTTGATGGTTAGCGGAAAAAAATCCGTTGCCGAAAGAATTATTTATGGTGCGCTCGAAATTTTAACTGAGCGGGCTAAAAAATCTAAACGAGCCACTCATGAAGAAGAGGGTGGCGAATCCGGCCAAACAGGCTCGGGTGAAGGTGGAAAGCATTCCGTATTAGATTATTTCGAACAGTCTCTTAATAATATCCGTCCAGGGATTGAAGTTAAATCTCGACGAGTAGGGGGCGCAACCTATCAAGTGCCAATCGAAGTGCGCTGGGATAGAGGAACGGCATTGGCGATGCGCTGGCTCGTAGGGGCGGCACGTCAACGCGGTGAAAAGGGGATGATGTTGCGATTGGCTGGTGAGCTGACAGATGCTTTTGAACAAAAAGGCGCTGCGGTTAAACGGCGAGAAACCATGCATCAAATGGCGAAGGCGAACCAAGCTTTTGCACATTTCCGTCTAAACTAATTAAGAAAAGAGGCTATTCGTGTCTACCGTGTCTACTCCTTTAGAAAATTACCGCAATATCGGGATTGTTGCGCATGTTGATGCGGGTAAAACCACAACAACAGAGCGCGTTTTATACTACACCGGTATGTCCCATAAAATCGGGGAAGTTCATGATGGCGCAGCCACCATGGATTGGATGGTACAAGAACAAGAGCGCGGTATCACCATTACCTCTGCAGCAACCACTTGCTACTGGTCTGGCATGGAAAAACAATTCCCAGCCCACCGCATTAACATTATTGATACGCCAGGGCACGTTGATTTTACAATTGAAGTAGAGCGTTCTTTGCGTGTGTTAGATGGCGCCGTGGTCGTGTTTGACTCAGTTGCAGGCGTTGAGCCTCAGTCAGAAACCGTCTGGCGTCAGGCAGATAAATATCATGTCCCCAGAATTGTGTTTGTAAACAAAATGGATAGAATGGGCGCCAACTTTTTACGAGTCGTCCAACAGATTAAAACACGATTGGTTGCAAACCCAGTTGTGATTCAGCTCCCTATCGGTGCAGAAGAAACCTTTATCGGCGTGATTGACCTTATTAAAATGAAGGCAATCTATTGGGATGAAGAAAACAAAGGGATGACCTTTAAGTACGTCGAAATTCCTGATGAAATGAAAGCGCAATCTGAAGAGTATCATGTACTCCTGGTTGAAGCTGCGGCGGAAGCGACCGACGAATTGATGGAAAAATATTTAGATGGTGTCACCTTCACAGAAGAAGAAATTAAAAAGGCACTTCGACAACGTACCATTAATAACGAGATTGTACCTGTGTTTTGCGGATCTGCCTTTAAAAATAAAGGTGTTCAGGCTGTATTGGATGGCGTAGTTGAATACTTGCCTTCTCCGCTTGATATTCCTGACGTCAAAGGTCTAGATGAAGACGGTAACGAAGTTCACCGTAAAACAGATTATAAAGAAGCATTTTCAGCTTTAGCCTTTAAAATTGCGACCGACCCCTTTGTTGGAACCTTAACTTATTTCCGTGTTTATTCCGGAACAGTTGAAACAGGCGATACTATTTATAACTCTGTTAAAGAGAAAAAAGAACGTATTGGTCGCTTGCTGTTGATGCATGCGAATTCACGCGAAGAAATTAAAATCGTAAGAGCGGGTGACATTGCTGCAGCCGTTGGTTTAAAAACAGTAACAACAGGGGATACCCTTTGTTCATTGAACCCTACGGTTGTTCTTGAAAGAATGGTGTTCCCAGATCCTGTGATTGCGGTTGCGGTTGAGCCAAAAACAAAACCAGACCAAGAAAAAATGTCAATTGCGCTCGGTAAACTGGCGCAAGAAGATCCTTCTTTTCGCGTTCATGTGGATGAAGAATCAGGCCAGACCATCATTGAAGGGATGGGTGAGTTACACTTAGACATCATTGTTGATCGGATGAAGCGAGAGTTTGGTGTTGAGGCTAACGTTGGGAAACCTCAAGTTGCATACCGTGAAACCATACGAAAAGCAGTTGAAACTGAAGGTAAATTTATACGTCAATCGGGTGGTCGCGGACAATACGGACACGTTTGGCTTAAAATCGAGCCTCAGGAAGCCGGTAAAGGATATGAGTTTGTGAATCAAATCGTTGGTGGCGTGATTCCTAGAGAATATATTCCAGCAATTGATAAGGGTATCAAAGAGCAGACCTTAAATGGTGTGATTGCGGGATATCCAGTTGTCGATGTGAAAGTGACATTGTTTGATGGTTCATTCCATGAAGTTGACTCCAGTGAAATGGCGTTCAAAATCGCGGGTTCTATGGGCTTTAAACAAGGGGCTTTAAAAGCTAGCCCGGTTCTTCTTGAGCCTGTGATGAGTGTTGAAGTAGTGACACCAGAAGAATACATGGGTGATGTAATGGGAGACTTAAACCGAAGACGCGGTGTGGTCTTAGGCATGGAAGATTCTCCATTAGGAACCGTTGTTCGGTCTGAAGTACCGCTTTCAGAAATGTTTGGGTACGCAACTGATGTACGTTCTATGTCACAAGGAAGAGCGACCTACACAATGGAATTTGCGAAATACGCGGAAGTGCCTGCGAGCATTGCCGAAGGAATTATTGAAAAACAATCTTAGTTTTTAAGTGCGGGGAATATAGTCATGGCAAAAGAAAAGTTTGAGCGGAAAAAACCACACGTGAATGTGGGAACCATTGGTCACGTGGATCATGGTAAAACCACATTAACTGCAGCAATCACCACGATCATGTCAAAGAAATTTGGCGGTAAAGCAATGGCTTATGATCAGATTGATGCAGCACCAGAAGAAAAAGCACGTGGTATCACTATT
>JAPLRL010000029.1 GCA_026399205.1 Gammaproteobacteria bacterium | reverse complement strand
GATCCCTCGCTGCGCTCGGGATGACGTTACTTGCGCTCGGGATGACGTTACTTGCGCTCGGGATGACGTTACTTGCGCTCGGGATGACGTTACTTGCGCTCGGGATGACGTTACTTGCGCTCGGGATGACGTTACTTGCGCTCGGGATGATGTTACTTGCGCTCGGGATGATGTTACTTGCGCTCGGGATGATCGTCCTTTAATCATGGGGATCTTAAATGTCACCCCAGATTCTTTCTCTGACGGTGGTTCGTTTTATTCGAAAGATCGCGCCCTACGCCATGCCCTAGCCATGGTAGAAGCAGGGGCTGATGTGATTGATGTGGGCGGAGAATCTACACGCCCCGGCGCACATCCTATCAGTGAGCAAGAAGAATTAGATAGGGTCTTGCCCGTGATTGAGGCATTGAGAGAGGCTTCAGCCGCTCGCATCTCGATTGATACCATGAAGCCTGCAGTGATGCGCGCTGCGTTGGAGCGGGGCGTATGGATGGTGAACGATATTAATGCCTTATGTTCACCTGGCGCGATTGAGGTGGTGAAACCCTTTGATTGCCAGCTGTGTTTGATGCATAAACAAGGTACGCCACTCACCATGCAGCAGCAGCCAATTTATGCTAAATCAGTCCTTGATGAGGTTCAGAATTTTTTTTCAGAGAGAGTGAAGACCTGTACAGATGCGGGGATTGAAAGTCAACGCTTATGGCTTGATCCGGGCATTGGATTTGGTAAAACGCTGGCGCATAATCTCTTGTTACTCAAACACCTGCGGATGTTTATGTCTCATGAGATACCGCTGATGGTCGGGGTTTCACGCAAGAGCCTGTTTGAAGAGCTGACCCAGCAACCGGTTCATGCACGAATACCCGCAGCGATTGCGGCTACACTTTATGTGGTTAACCAAGGTGTACGTATGATTCGTACACATGATGTACGTGAGACTAAAGATGCGGTTTTGACTTGGCAGTCAATTGAGCATTCATAAGATAGATGGTCACTGCACGCTACGCTGTCGAGGGTGGGTGAGCAGTTACAACAGATGAATAAGAGGATAGTGTCATGAGTCAAAAAAAATATTTTGGAACCGATGGTATTCGAGGTCGGGTAGGTACATCGCATGTTAATCCTGAGTTTGTATTAAAGCTCGGTTGGGCGGTGGGGCGCGTGCTAGCCAATAGCGATCGAAAATGTGTGATCATTGGTAAAGATACGCGTGTATCAGGCTATATGTTGGAATCAGCATTAGAAGCGGGCTTATCTGCTGCAGGCGTAGACGTGGTTTTATTAGGACCCATGCCAACACCTGGCATTGCCTATTTAACACAAACGATGCATGCGTCCGCAGGGATTGTCATCAGCGCATCTCATAATCCTTTTGAAGACAATGGCATTAAGTTTTTTTCTAGCAGTGGTGGAAAATTACCTGATGAATTAGAGCATCAAATTGAACACGAGCTCAGTAAACCGCTAGATACGGTAAGTTGCGCGATGCTCGGTAAAGCGAGGCGCATGAATGATGCTGCCGGTCGCTACATTGAGTTTTGTAAATCAACGTTACCGTCGCTCATGAAATTATCAGGTTTAAAAATTGTATTAGATTGTGCCAATGGGGCGACTTATCATATTGCACCGAATGTGTATGCCGAATTAGGCGCAGAAGTCATCAGCATGGGGGATAGACCCGATGGCTTTAATATCAATGCTGCGTGCGGAACCATGCATCCTGAGGCATTACAAAAACGCGTCTTGCAAGAAAAAGCCGATTTAGGGATTGCCCTAGATGGAGATGGTGATCGGGTGATTTTGGTGGATGCAGAGGGTCGTTTGATCAACGGGGATCAAATTATCTATATGATTGTGAAAAATAGACTAGAGCGTGGCATCGATTTACAAGGGGTAGTCGGTACGCTCATGAGTAATTACGGCTTAGAAAAAGCCATTCACGGTTTAGGTTTGCAGTTTTTACGCACGAAAGTGGGCGATCGCTATGTCTTAGAAGCCTTGCATGAAAATGGCTGGCAGTTAGGGGGTGAACCTTCAGGGCATGTGGTGTGTTTAGATAAAACAACCACCGGTGATGGCATTGTTGCTTCATTACAAGTGGTCTCTTGTATGATTAAACAAGGGAAATCATTGGCAGAACTCACTGCGGGGATGACCCTATTGCCCCAGACGTTATTAAGTGTAAAAACAGATTACGCAGGAAAGTTAGTGAAGCACCCCGAAACACAAGCCATGGTGGGCGATATTGAAGCGAAATTAAAAGGCGAAGGGCGTGTTGTATTACGCGCGTCGGGTACCGAGCCTGTGTTAAGAGTGATGGTCGAGGGAGATTCTGCGCAGGATGTCTCTCATTATGCGAAATCTTTGTGCGACTTGTTGGAAGGGATAATATTGTAGGATTTTGTAGGGTGGACAAAGGAGCCTAGCGATGATGTTATCGGTTAGCAGACACTAACAGGCGACGTGTCCACCGGTCACTCGGACCGTGTGAAATGCTCGAAATGCTACGAGCGGCGGTGGGCACGTCGCCCTCGAGAATGCAGTAATCGGCAAGATCAAAGTAGGGCTCCTTTGCCCACCCTACAACGACCCACACCGACTCACCATGCCCCTAAACACAATTTCCCTGCACCACGCAAGGATATAAGCTCTTCGCAAATTGATAGTTATTAGATGCATCATAATTAATGGTCCAACTGAATACCCCCCCAATGCCAGGGTAAGTCGTGGGTGGGGTATAGGTATCGCAGTTTTCCCCCGAGCGTAAACACTGGATGACATGTTGAGTCACAGCGGTAATCGCAGCAGGCGAGCCGTCACTCATGCCTGCACCATTATTGACAACATAACCGACCACCACCTGTGAGGGGGTCAAATAACTGATATAAGGCTGAAAACCAGTGGCTTGCCCTGAACTTGTGGTCGCAGGCCAGTTGGTCAACAAGTCTGTTGCAAAGGAGACTGCTGCATCAGGTGTCGAGGTTAGCGTATTACTGCCTGTTGGGTAACAGACTAAATTAATGCCATACGCACAGCCAGAGTTGTAGTTTTGAAAACCAACCCAGGTGAGTGCTGAGTACGTTTGCATGACTAATGAGGCGTAATTGCCCCAGACAGAACTAAACCCTGATGTGGCGGCTATGTTTGCAATTTGTGGTGCAAGGGTGAGCATACTACTGGGAGATTGCGCGTGGAATGTATTAATAATGGTGCTCAAATAAAAAATATCGCACAGTGAACTATAGGTACTGTTGCTACACCCACTGCTTGGGTTGGTGAATGAACTTGCACCATTGAGCCCAGATTCGACATCAAAATCAAACCCATCAAATTGATAAGTATTCATCAGCGTGGTCATTGAGCTCAAAAACGTTGTTTCGAACGCACTGGGGCTAGAGGCTAAACTGACAGCGGTATCAAAATCGACCGTGGTACCCGGAATGTTGGTTGAAGCGCCACCAATAGACAGCAAGACCTTAAGACCACTTTGATGGAGTGATTGTACATAAGTGGTGAGATCGAAGCCGCTGATGCTCGCGATATTGATGGTGCCGGGCGCTGCGGTACTAAAAATGCCGAATGCGATAAGCACGTGCGTATAACCAGCCGCTGCAATATCAGCAGCAGGCGGTGGGGTTTCCCATCCATATAGATAACCAATGATTCTGCCGGGTTCCTGAGCGGCGGTGAGGTAGGTTTGCTTCGAAAGCTCATCTGCGTTCAAGGCTAAGCTGACACCGATAGTCTCAGGTAAGGCGCTCTTTATTTTGTCGAGCGTGAGCAATTTTGTGATTTTAAAGGTCACGGGCTGTGTATCGCTGACTTGGAAAGGACACAATTTACCCACTGGTGTGGCATTACAACTGTCTTCAGACAGTCGATAATTTTTGTCAATAATTCTGATACCGGCATTAGGATAGGTATGATGAGGGGTTATGGTCCGCACGGTCACATATCCCCCCGTTCCTAAGCTATTTTTAATAAAGGTCACCTTAAAAAAAGGATCGGCGTTAGAGACAAGTGAGTATAAACAAGTGAGTACGAAGGCGATTTTTTTCATGGGGTTACGGTCTTATCGGAATGCGATAAAATACGATAACGTTGTTCTCTACTACAGTCAATGTCTATACCCAACACCAATGAGTTTTCTGATTTTATTCTATCTGCACTTTTAATCAACAAAAATAATTCGTGGAGTTAAAATTGTAAAAATTCTCCACTATCTTTAATGATGACATGAAGGTACTCTCAGAGTATCTCCCTCTAAATATTCAAGGAGAAATAAAAGGAGAAAAATATGTTGAAATACTTAATTGCTTGGTTGTTAGGCGTGCCTTTTGGAATATTAGTTCTTATTTGGTTAGTGTCCCACATATTTTAACCTTCCGGATACCTTTTACAAGGAGTTACTTATTATGATAAACAAAACAGTTGTGATCAACGAACCCGGTGCTATTCACGCATCACATTGCACGATACACCCTTTCAAGCGCATTTGTTGGACTGCTGTTTTTGTAGGGGCATTGGTTGGGGTGGGGCTTGGTTTTTTATTAAATTTATTTGGCGTTGCGATGGGCTTAAGTGTCGTTGCGGTCAATAAAGAAGGTGCTGTTGCATTGGCGATAGGTGGATTTATAGGCGTTGCAATCGCTGTGATCGCTTCCATGGTGACTGCAGGATATGCTGCAGGTTATTTGGGAAGAGGATACTGTCCTCAACGCAACCATGGCATTTTGTATGGTTTCGTGACCTGGTGCGTAGCTTTGATACTGAGTGCTGTCGTTATGGCTCATGTCAGTCAGTACGTATCGGCATATGCGCATACGATTGCAGGAACAACCATCATGATGTCTGCAGATGCGAGTGGTGTAAGTGCTGTCACCATGGCATCCGACACATCCTCAGTTGATAAAAAACAACATGTGACCAATGTGGTTGCTTCACAGGGCAGTTTGGCATGTGGTGCTTCTCTTCTTTTTGCATTGTTTTTTATTGGTGCCGTATCTACTTGCTTTGGTGCTAGCTGGGCCATGACTTGTCAAAGAGAAGATTAGGTCTTCATTTTAATTTTTTGTTCAAACAACGCCCGATGTATCCGAGCCGCGACCGTTAGGGAGTGGAAGTTTTAAGAGCGCAGAGATTTTAAAACTTCCGCTCCCTAACGGTCGCGGCTCGGATATCGGCTATTATTTCAGCATCAGATGCACTCATACTGGGGGTGAATTTGATCGATTAGATTTAATCTCATCATCCATATCAATGTAAATCACTTCTTCATCCTCAAGATCGTCAAGAGAACGATGTTGTGCGGAAAACGCGCTTGGAAAAAAAGTGAAAGGCCTGGGTTTAGGCGGTGTGTTTGTCCCGTCGGTACTTTCAAAGGATACGGCTCGAGGTAGCCCAAATCTGTTTTTTTGAGGCAGGGGTGCCTTGAAGCGCTCTTGTATATGTGGAGGTAGTTCCAGATCATAGGGGTTGGTATCAGGTGGTGTGGTTCGAGCTAGCGAAGAGTCGAGTCTTGCGTGGAGGGGTTCTTTCTTAACACTCAAAGACGAGCGTGTGTTAAAGGGGCTGGTTGGGTCGAGCGACGGATCAACGGATCCGCCCTGTTGCATGCCGCTTAATTTTCTCTCATTGCTTTTAATGATTTTTGAAGCCATCGCAGCGGCTAAACGATAGGCATTTCCAAAGACTTGAATGCCTTTTTGAATGTTGCAGTACGTCTCTTTTGATGCAATACAATTCACATTGAAGAAAAATAAAAAAAGGGCATACGCTGTATTGGTGAGCGCATAAATACAGAGCACAATATGCACGACTTTGACGGTTTTACTGCTTCCTGGTTTGAAGCAAAAGAAAGCATAGAGCATGGCTTGTGCGGCAGAAAAAGTAGCGTCACCTAATGCGCCGGTTTCCTGGAGTTGACTGACAAATAATTCTAGGGCTAGTGTATAGATTTGTGCTTGATACAGAAAATCCAGCCACTCGGCGGTTTCTTTATCGAAAATAGGTTTTTTGAGTTTCATGGGTGTGATGGCGGTTTGTGCGCTGTCTGTGGGAGGGGGCATGATACAGTCCTTTGAGCGTCATGATTTTAATTTACGTGTATCTTATTGATTTTTAATTGCATTTTCAACAGAATTAGCGCGGCTCTATTCGAGCCGATGCCCGAGCAGTCTCCCTCGCGGTCGCGGCTCGGATAGTGTTATTGCGATCAAGTTCATTTGTATTTCAAAGTAGAATTCTTTAGAATGATTTCAAATTTTAACGAGGTGGAATCAGCATGCCAGGAATATCATACACTGTCCCATTCGACGACATTGGAATACAAAACTTAGACCAAGTGGGCGGGAAAAACGCTTCTCTTGGGGAAATGATGGGGCATTTATCTAAAGTAGGGGTATTGGTTCCACCTGGGTTTGCGACCACCGCTGATGCGTATCGAGAATTTATAGCAACAGAAGGCTTAGGGGATAAAATTTATGAGTTACTTTCTGATCTAGATATCAACAATATCAGCAAGTTGACGACGGTTGGCAAACATATTCGAGAGCTTATTCTAAAGACACCGTTTGTCCCCGCTTTTGAGTCAGCAGTTAAACTCGCATATGATCAATTGGCTAAACGCATCGGATCGGGTTCATGGACCGTTGCGGTGCGTTCTTCTGCGACTGCTGAAGATTTACCGGACGCGTCGTTTGCAGGGCAACAAGAGACCTATTTAAATGTTGACGGTTTAGATGGCGTCATGACGGCGATTAAATCTGTTTTTGCTTCATTATTTAATGATAGGGCGATTAGTTATCGTGTGCATCATGGGTTTTCGCATCAAGATGTTGCACTCTCTGCGGGAATCCAATTAATGGTGCGGAGTGATGTGGGTGCAAGTGGGGTGCTATTTACACTCGATACCGAATCAGGATTCGACGGCGTGGTGCTGATTACCGGATCGTATGGCTTGGGTGAGTTAGTGGTGCAAGGTGCTGTGAATCCTGATGAATATTATGTGTATAAGCAATCTTTACGCGCCAAACGTCCAGCAATTTTGCGTCGTCAATTAGGCAGTAAGTCATTGAAAATGATTTATGCCAAGGGCAGTGATGCCTTGAATGCAGTTGAAATTGTACCCGTAGAAGCGGGCTTGCAGCATGTGTTTGTTTTAAACGATCAAGAAATCGAATATTTAGCGACACAAGCTTTATTGATTGAAGATCATTATCAGCGGCCTATGGATATCGAGTGGGCAAAAGATGGGGTCAGTGGACAAATTTATATTGTACAGGCAAGACCTGAAACCGTGAAAAGTCGCGCTAAATTGCAACCATTGCTCGAACGATATCATTTGAAAAAGGCGGGTAAAGTTGTGGTCGAAGGCCGAAGCATTGGCCAACGAATTGGACAAGGCCATGCACGGGTGATCAAAGATATTACAGCCATGAATGACATGGTCGATGGAGATGTGTTGGTGTCTGATATGACAGATCCCGATTGGGAACCCATCATGAAACGCGCCTCAGCCATTGTGACGAATCGAGGCGGGCGAACGTGTCATGCGGCGATTATCGCGCGTGAGTTAGGGATTCCGGCCGTGGTGGGCTGTGGTGATGCCACCAAACGCATTCAAGATGGGATGTTGTTGACCGTGAGCTGTGCAGAAGGTGATACGGGCTATGTGTATGAAGGCTTATTGCTCTTTGAAAAAACCAGTTTAGATGTCAAAACGATGCCGGAATTACCGTTAAAAGTAATGCTCAATGTGGGTAATCCTGAGCGTGCATTTACCTTTCAAGCCGTGCCTAATGCAGGTGTCGGGCTCGCAAGATTAGAGTTTATTATTTCTAATACGATAGGGATTCATCCTAAGGTGTTGTTAGATTTTGATAGCATTGAAGATGCGGCTTTGAGGGCGCAGGTTCTCGAAAAAACAGCCGCTTATGCAACCCCCATTCGTTATTATGTTGAACGTCTAGTCGAAGGCATTGCGACAATTGCGGCGGCATTTTATCCTAAGCCCGTGATTGTGAGGCTCTCTGATTTTAAATCAAACGAATATGCTAACTTGATCGGTGGCTCGTTGTATGAGCCTTTTGAGGAAAATCCGATGTTGGGTTACCGAGGGGCTTCTCGGTACGTGTCTGCTGATTTTGAGCCTTGTTTTGCATTAGAGTGTGAAGCCATTAAAAAGGTGCGAGAAGACATGGGCTTGACGAATGTGGAAGTCATGATTCCTTTTGTGCGCACGGTAAATGAGGCAGCAGGCGTTGTGCAAGTGCTTAAAAAATATGGTATTGAGCGGGGCAAAGCAGATTTACGCTTAATTATGATGTGTGAAATTCCATCTAATGCGTTGTTGGCTGAAGAATTTTTAGAATACTTTGATGGATTTTCAATTGGCTCCAATGATCTCACCCAATTGACACTTGGCCTAGATAGAGACTCAGGGTTGGTCGCGTCTCAGTTTGATGAACGCAATGATGCGGTGAAGAAATTACTGCATATGGCGATTCAGGCTTGTAAAAAAGCTGGAAAATACATTGGCATTTGTGGTCAGGGCCCTTCAGATCATGAAGATTTTGCGGCATGGCTCATGGCAGAAGGCATAGATAGTGTGTCGCTGAATCCAGATTCTGTATTGGGCACTTGTTTATTTTTAGCAAAGACAGGTTCAACAGATCCAATCGCTGCTGATGTTTCGTAAATGCATACCGATCCCATTTCCTCGGTCTTATTCTGGGTGACATTGATTTTTCTCATGTCGGTCTTAGGGCGTTACCTTGCAAGAGCCTGTGGACAACCTGGGGTCTTGGGCGAGTTGATGATTGGGGTGCTGTTTGGCAACCTCTGTTACGCTGCGCATTCTCAATTGATGGTGATCTTACGCGAAGGGCCTTTTATTTATGGCATGATGCAAGCGATGCTGCAGGGTAAGACGCTTTCTCAATCGATTGATGTAAGTGCAGTGTCACCCCACACCGCACAGCTTATTTATACAGCCCTCACGGGTTCATCGGGGGCAGAATACTTAAAAATTGCTTATATTCTTGATATTTTCTCGAGATATGGTGTGATTTTTTTATTATTTTTAGTGGGGGTGGAGAGTTCCTTGCAGGAATTAAAACAAACTGGAAAAGCATCTTTTTGTGTGGCTGTACTTGGGGTGATAGCACCCCTTGTTCTTGGCTTTGGTGTCGCGCATTTATTGCTCCCGACCTTATCATTTACCGCAGATTTATTTATAGGCGCGACCTTGTGCGCGACCAGCGTAGGGGTGACCGCACGTGTACTGCGTGAGTTGAAACGTCTTCATAGTCGCGAGGCGCAAACCATTTTAGGTGCGGCCATGCTGGATGATATTTTAGGGTTGCTGATTTTAGCGATGGTGAGCAACATGGCGATTCAAGGCCACGTTGATGTGATGCAAATGCTAAAAATCATGCTCGAATCTTGTTTGTTTTTTGTGGCAATCTTAAGCATAGGGCCATGGATACTGCAAAAATCAATGATGACCTGTCGTTTTTTTGAGTTATGGGAATCAAAACTTATTGTTTCTTTTTTATTGGTGATGATAGCTGCGTGGTTAGCAACATTGGTGAATCTCGCCGCCATCATTGGTGCATTTGCCGCCGGGCTGATTATTCATGATGGCTATTTTAAAAACGAGCAGCAAGGGTATTCTAAAACCATTAAAGATTTAGTGTCACCCATAGAAGCCTTATTAGCCCCTCTTTTTTTCATGCTCATTGGCATACAAGTCAAGCTTGAAACGTTTATGGATAAAGAAGTATTGTTGATTTCCGCAGGGTTAGTGGCAGCGGCTGTGCTCGGTAAATTGATCAGCGGGTTAGTGGCGTCAAAGCAAGATGATCGGTTATTGATAGGGATTGGCATGATGCCAAGAGGGGAGGTTGGGCTGATTTTCGCTTCTATTGGAAAAACTTTAGGGGTACTCTCAGATCAGTTGTTTTCTGCCGTGGTACTGATGGTGATTGTAACAACAATGCTGGCGCCCCCTTTAATGAAGTGGCGGATTTCCTCCCAGTTGGCAAGATCTACCCCCTAGTCGTCATTACGCTCGAATACCCCGCGAACCTTGCGACGCCGACGTCCCGCGGCTTGTCCGCGGGATCCAGGCGTTGAGGCACTCATTGCTTGATGAATTTTGCTAAAACATGCTGTTGATCGGGTAAATTCATACCTGAAATGACCAGTTCTTTTGTTTTAGACTCTGGATTAGGGCGAAAAAAAGTAGCTACACCAGGAAATGCATATTGAATGGCTTGGCTCACTGCCTCTAGTTTTTCAATATCTGAATGTTGAAATCGTGCAAACAGGACATGCTGTGAGTTGGTTGCATAGGTTAAGGGGAGTTGGGTTGCGTGATTAAAATCTCGCCCAATTTGTGGTGGCTCACAAGGTGTTAATGACGTTGAGTCACTAATTTGACAAAGACCATCAAATTCCTCGAAAGACGGAACACCATTAAATACATGGACGGCTCGTTGGTATAGTGAATGTCGTTCTTTAACATCAGATAATACGCGCTTCCATGTTCCAAATGGCTCCGCCGTTCCAAATTCGGTTGCATAACGCTCTGTTTGTGAGGGAATGTCTATAATGATCACGCGGCTGGGGACTATGCCTTGTCTTAAAAAGCGAGGTAAATAGGAATGTAGAAATCCACATGAAAAAATGACCCCATGACCTTGTTGTTGTGATTCATGCATAATGCGATTCGACATAAATGTGTCACGAAGTTCCGATGAAGGGCATTTTGTAGGATTCGAGGTGAGTTCAATTGCTTGGAGTTTTGAGGCAAAGGGATCATCGATGCCATAACATTCAAACCCTAACGATTTCGCCGTTGTTAACATATTGAAATATTGACGCGAAGCATGTCCACGTAAATCTTCGGTTGGAAAGCGGCAATTTCTGGTCATATGCAATAACTGATCAACAGATACATTTGTTGGCGTTTCTAGCATCAGTGTACGGTAGCCCAATGTCTTGAGATGCTTTAAATTTGCAATTAAAAAGTCTCGACTGCCTGAATTGTTATGTTGCTCTAAAAAGATTAAATTTGGGTGCATGGGATTGTCTAACGTTTAGAAATTTTCACTATTGTATGTTTAATTAACAGATAAATCAATCGCTGCATCCAGGCTACTATCCTCAACTTAATGGCAGTGACCCTCAGGCATCGCGCTCTTCTTCACGCAGTGTTAATACTTCAACGCCATCATCAGTCACCAGTAGGGTATGTTCCCACTGTGCTGACAAGCTATGATCTTTCGTCACCACCGTCCATTGATCAGGCAGTAATCGAGTATGATAACCCCCTAAATTAATCATGGGTTCAATGGTAAAGGTCATGCCGGGACGCAATTGTTCACCGGTGCCTTTTGTGCCGTAGTGGAGCACTTGGGGATCTTCGTGAAAAATACGCCCGATGCCATGGCCACAATAGTCGCGAACCACAGAGCAGCGATTTTTTTCTGCATGCTGTTGTATCGCATAGCCGATGTCACCTAAAAACACACCAGGCTTAACTAAGTTGATGCCAATCCACAGGCAGTCATGGGCAATGTTAACCACATGTTGAGCTTTAATCAGCGCAGGGCCTACAAAGAACATTTTACTGGTGTCGCCATGGTAGCCGTCTTTGATGACCGTTACGTCAATATTAATGATGTCGCCGTTTTTAAGGACCTTTGGACCCGGGATGCCATGACACACGACATGATTGATAGAGGTGCAAATGGATTTGGGAAACCCGTTATAGTTAAGCGGGGCAGGAATGGCTTGCTGCACATTGACAATATAATCATGGCAGAGGGTGTTGAGCTCGTCTGTTGTGACACCTTCTTTGACAAAGGGACCAATCATGGTTAACACTTCAGCGGCAAGTCTACCCGCTACGCGCATTTTTTGAATTTCTTCTGTTGTTTTAATCGTGACGGCCATGATTTATGTTCTCTTAAATAACGAAGGAGAACATTTGACCACAAAACGAAAGAGAATAGGATTTAAAATCATAGAAATAATGGCTCCAGCGACAATTAAATCTCGCACATTAGTCGATAAAACATGCAGTTTACACCCTAACGTACTAAGAATAAATGAAAATTCACCAATTTGAGCAAGGCTCAGCGCAATCATGCACGCGGTTGATAAGGGATAGCGAAAAGAAAAGACGATAATAAACGCAAGACATGATTTACCCAGCATAATCAGCAAGGTCGTGAGCAAGAGTAATTGAGGTTGTGTGATGAGGGTGGTTGGTTGCAGTAACATACCTACAGAGACAAAAAATAACACTGAAAAGGCGTCTCTTAAGGGCAAAATTTCTTCTGCTGCGCGGTGGCTGAGGGTAGATTCACTGAGAATCATGCCCGCAAAAAATGCACCCAGAGCAAATGAGACGTCAAATAATTTTGCTGCAATAAAAGCAATCGCCAGTGCAACCGATAAAATAGCCAATCTAAAGAGTTCGTTTGAACTGTTTTTTGCAATGTGGTGAAGCAGACGGGGGAGAAGTTTGCGTCCGAAGACAAACATGGTGAAAATAAACGTGGTGATTTTAAACAGGGTAAACAAGAACAATAACACGAGGTGTTTATCAAGAAATGCAATATTTTGTAAATCAGGTTGATATTTTCCCAGCATGATGGCAAGCGGGGGTAACAAAATAAGCACCCCAATCATGGCCATGTCTTCAACCACTAACCAGCCAACAGCCATGTGTCCGTTAGCTGTTTTAAGGAGTTTAAGATCTTCTAGGGTGCGCAGTAAGACCACAGTACTGGCGACAGAAATGGCCAGCCCAAATAGAAAGCAGCTTAACACATCCCAATGTTGATACAGTCCGAAAGCAAAGCCTAACGCGGTGGTCAGGAGGATTTGAATGATAGCACCAGGAATCACGGTTTTTCTTACCGCATTAAGATCTGCAACAGAAAAATGCAGGCCAATTCCAAACATCAGAAGGATGACGCCAATTTCGGCAAGTTCACCGGTGAGATTGGGATCTGCGACGTAACCTGGTGTTGAAGGACCAATCAGCACGCCGGCAATGAGGTAGCCGACAATAGGAGAAATTTTCACCTGATGTGCTAAATAACCAAAAAAAAAGGCCAGTCCAAATCCAAAGACCAAAATGCTAAGTAGTGGGGTGCTCATTGTGATTTGTATTCCAGCCAATCATGCTCCATTTGATTAAAGCGCAATTTTTGCTCGGCGTTAAGCACGTTGTATATCTTGTTGCGAACCATCGCTTTGATTCTAATTCGTTCGCCGGTGAGTTCAATTTGTTTTTGTATCAAGATGTCTAGACTGGCCTTATCCATGGTTTTAGCTTTTGTGATCGTACGAATTTGTTCTTTAGTAATGGATAACGCTTCTTTGCTTAATTGTAACTGATTCTGGTACGCCGCGTGGATTTGTAATATCTTTTGTTTTTGTTGGGCGGTGAGCGCTAGACCATTTTGCATCTTCATCGCAGTGCAGTCACAGGTTTGAGGGCAATGGCTTGGTGAGTCTTGTTTAGGAACCGGGATATTTGATGGCTGTTGTGTTATGGGTGTATCAAGTGCTGCAAAAAGAGGTTGTGAAAGAAAGAGTGATAACAACATGATGGATAGCGTGTGTATTTTCATAGGTTCCTCATTCGTGTTGTTTGGTCATACCTTAGAAAATAAGTATAGACCTTTTATGATTTTTTTCACAAACTTAATTTGAGGGAACTGCTTGCTCAATCTAACGGTCGCGGCTCGGATTGTATCGAGTGAATAGTTGAGAATAGCGTTAGGGTTATATTTAAAAAAGGATTTTAAATGAAACATTTCAACCAGTTACTAACATTACTGCTTATCTCCATCCTAGGCTATTTTCTAAAATACGGATTAAATTTAATCCTATCCCACTATCTAACTATAACCCTATTTGGAGAATTTAATCTTGCGGTGCGGGTCCTGGCTATTTTGATGGCCTTTGCGCTATTAGGCACTGATGTGTCTTCTAAACGGTTTGTTGCGCACTACTTAAAAAGCCACGATGAGCGCACCTTACGTCGTTATATTCAATGGAATTTCAGGGTGATTAAAACCTCGTTTTTAGCCTGTATTTTTATAGGTATCGGGAGTTATATCTTGATGCGCAGTTTGCATGTATGGCACATCAAAGAAATTAGAAGTTATCATATGGCGGTTTACATGCTGTGGGTGGCGCCGGTTGCAGCTCTTTTTACCTTGTTTACCAATTATCTTATTTGTGCAAATCAGACCATTCTTTCAACCACGCTCAGGAATGTGCGTGTGGTCCTCTATATCTTGTTGTTTATTGGGTTTATTCAATATTTTAATATCGAGTTGCGCGCTTATACCATTTCACTGATCTTGCTACTCTCCTTTTTGTTGTTGTTTGTCGTTGAATGTTTGCTGATCTATTATAAAGCGCCTGTCCTGTTTAAAGGTATGCGAGATGCATTTTTGTTAAAACGGGGTATTCAGCCAGGTAATCATTGGTTAAAGTTTTCTTCGCGCATGGCTGTGAATAATCTGGTTTTTATTCTCATTTGCGCCATCGATTTATTTTTGGTTGAGTTTATTTGTCCTGATGCAAGTGCAGTGGGTTTATATTCGGCTGCATTGGTCATTGCTTCTTTTGTGTTGGTGATTCCTCAAAATCTTTATACATCTTTTAAAACAGAAATCAGTCATTATGCCACTTCAGTTCATGGTAGAAAGATATTAGAGCATGATGTAAAAAGAATAAATAGATTATCTTTCACAGTTTCTTTTGTGCTTGGGCTCGGTATTATTATTTTTTCAAAAACACTGCTTTCTTATTTCGGGCCCCTGTATTTTGAGGCTGATGTTGCATTAAAAATTTTGACGCTGGGTTTTATGGCAACCACCTTTTCTCAGCCAGCCAGTCTTTTTATTGTATACTCTGGCAATGAAAGCATGGCGCTTCAAGTGTCTATTGTTGAGTTAGCTATTATCTTAGTAGCGGGGATCATATTGACCTATTTTTTTGGTATTGTGGGCACGGCAATGGCAACTAGCTTATCGATTTTAATCAAAACGATTTATTTCCATGTACAGGTGTATGCCAAACTGAAGGTTCGGGCCTTTGTTTGTTGAACGGTAACTATCCGGGGATACATCAGATCCTGAGCGTAGCGAAGGCTCATTTCATATCAGGTGTAGATTTAATTTGACGCATTAAGATCAATTTAGTAACATGTGGGCATATAGGTTGCGCATATAATTTATATGCTGTTAAAGTCCAACTCATGGAGGCTATGATGCTCTCACCAGCCAAGTTAGAAAATCATTTACCATCTCATTTTACTGCGGATGATGGACTGCAACAACGAACGGAAGACGCTCGTCTGGAAGTACTGCCTCGAGATATTGCAAAAATGGTTACTTCGTATTTATCTGATCAAGAT
The DNA here is from genome assembly GCA_026399205.1 of Gammaproteobacteria bacterium. Taxonomy (GTDB): domain Bacteria; phylum Pseudomonadota; class Gammaproteobacteria; order Legionellales; family Legionellaceae; genus 2-12-FULL-37-14. Next base: position 767 of record JAPLRL010000029.1, on the reverse strand, counting down.
AGAGAGGTATTTGTTGACGGGATAAGTAATATGAGTGATGGAGATTATAAGATTCTATCTGATGCAGACAAAAAACATCATCTTTTTAGCTCTATAGTCAGTAACTGCCCATCCGTTGTTAATCTTCCTCCTGATTACTACCAAAAGAAAATTTTATATTATAAGCGCAAGCAATGTGGTGATGGAATTCGATTATGTGTGTGTTGCGTTAATGCAGCCATACAAGTTCCAGCTTTAAGCATACCATGGACTATTTTCTCTATTGCAACACTTGGATTCTCTTTTGTTGTGTCATGCCCTCGATCTTGTGGGGTCTTTGATGGGGTCGTTGATGGCGAAAATTTAATTTGTTCGTGGCTATGTTGTCCTGATTTGACCATTAAAGGTGAAGGCAAAGCTGGCAAATTATTTCGCATAGCGCTTTTTTGTGCTTTGAATTGCTTTTTTCCTTTTGAAAATTCTAAGCATTCAGATTTAAATAAAGCCATGAAAAACTCACGAGATCGGTATGGTATCTCCTATAATAACTCTCGATTTTTTTCTGGATCATGTACGCCATTGCTACAAACAAAGCTGAGCTATGATGCTTGCCAACACCACCGCACCCTTGAATTGCATGCTGAATCGGACAAAAAAAGACTCGAAACTCTAATGCTTTTTGAGCCTACCATGCCGTCGACACCTACCATGATGAGATGAGGCTTTGTAACGTAACTCCCCACGTCATCCTGAGCGCCAGCGAAGGATCTCCTGCTAATTAGCACATT
>JAPLRL010000028.1 GCA_026399205.1 Gammaproteobacteria bacterium | reverse complement strand
GGGATGGTCGCGGAAAAAGAAGAATGACCTTGTTAATGCATTCAATCCTGAATGGAAAGACTTATACCAGTCGATATGCTGAAGACTGTGCCACTGACAGGAGATCCCTCGCTGCGCTCGGGATGACGTGGGGAGTTACTTTTTTGTTTTAGTGTTAGGGCGTGCTTACATTTGCCACGACGGGCTTTTGAGCCAATGTAAACACGCCTTAGAGATCTGCATCGTTTATTTTCAAAATCCATCTAAAATGGTAACATCAACGCACATCCGTTAACCTGATGATGATGATATGTCGACACACTCAGCCCCTAACCCCAATGCACGTTACCCAATCTCTGGTGTCACTCGGACTTGCTTTCTCAAAAACATCATCAAGAACCCACAGATTATCGTCGGGGACTATACCTATTACGATGATCCAGACGATGTGTGCAATTTTGAAAAAAACGTATTATATCATTTCGATTTTATTGGCGATAAATTAATCATTGGTAAATTTTGCCAAATTGCCACTGGGGTAAGATTCATCATGAATGGATCGAATCATGCGATGGATGGCATTTCAACTTACCCCTTCAAAGTATTTGGCGGCGATTGGGGCAATGCGGCCATGAATGTGGTGAGTAAAGGGGATACGGTGATTGGCAATGACGTTTGGATTGGGAATTCTGTCACAATCATGCAAGGGATTACGATTGGTGATGGTGCGATCATTGGCACCAATGCGCTGGTTACAAAAGACGTCCCACCGTACAGCATTGTTGGGGGTAATCCCGCACAATTGATACGAAAGCGTTTTGATGACGAGACCATCGAATTTTTGTTAAATCTTGCTTGGTGGGATTGGCCTGTTGAAAAGATCACAGAGCACCTAGCGTTGATTACCACAGGAAACATCGCTCAATTAAGACAACGTACAAAGCTGTAGGGTGGACAAAGGAGCCTAAGAAGAAGTTGTCGGTTAGCAGATACTAACAGGCGACGTGTCCACCGGTCACTCGGAGTGTTCGAAACGCACCGAGCAATTACTGCCTGCTTCCAACTCTCCTCTCCTCAGGCTCAGCCAGGTGAGGATGCTCGGACCCTACACTCCAGCAGTCGGGGTATGAATTTGTTTCATCGTCCCTTCGCTGGTTTCAATGACGTCTTGAATCAGAGCAGTCATTGTTTTGCCAAATTTCGTTTCCACAGTCCTTAAGGCATCGATTTTTTCCAGTGTTGGGTTTTTTAAACAGTCCACCGCGCTCTCAAGCGCCTGCAAGCGAGGTGCATTGATATGTGCTTTGTAGACAGCCACCGGAGAATGCCCCCGCCCCTCAGTTTGTAAAGACGCATGCTTTTCCAGAATTCTCCCCATCAGTAAGTCATGGCGAACTGGAACAGAACGGGCTGTGATCGTTTCTGCTGTTAAGGCATCATACTCATCATGAACCAATGGCATCACCATGCCATGCATCTCTTTTAAAGGCTTAAATTTGGGCTCTGAGCTATCCAAGACAGCTTGACCGACCTGCATCCCCAACTGACTGGGTTCGAACATCAAGTTGTTATCCCTATCTATTTGCAACGTTTTGTTGGTCACAGGTATAGTGATGGCCGTCTTGAATGTGATGAAAGGTGAGCTTGGTTTTTGCCCTTCTTTAGGTGGTGGCACGGGCGTACCAAACTCCCCTTGGCCTGATATTTTAAAGTGATGGATGTCGCAAGATGAGCTGATTGTTACCCCAGATTGACTAAGGCTGAGATCCATCTTTACAACAGCACTCTCAGGACCTACCACGTACCCTTTGTTAAACATTGATAATTTACCGGTATTTTGAGCAAGGTGACTGGGGCCTTTTTGTGTGAACAACGCCAGTGCGTCTCGTGTGGCAGAGGGGAGGGGTTTTCCTTCTATGTACGAAAGACTAAGGTCTAGCTCTTTATTCATCACTGCGCATAATTTTGGGGTCAATCTGAGATCTAAATTGGGGAATGTATCGGTATCAGCACTCCCAACATGGCCTAACTCTATTGGCGTGACTTTGGGTTCAGGATCGGATGCCAAAAGCTGCTCGAGTGATTTTCCGTTGATGGTGATGTCAAGTGCATCTCTAGAAATATCGGTTAACATCGAGTGGAGGGTGAGATCCTCCTTTCTCCTTCTGCTTATCTCGAATTCTTGTTCAAAAAATTCCGCGGGAGAGGAAGGTTCTTTGAGAGGTATCGTAGGCATGATATAGTCCAGTTTGTGTTTATGTTGTAATTATAGACTATTTTTAAAGACGCCCTCATGTGCAGTTTGGCACGGTTACTCGGCACGTTGTTCGAAACGCACCGAGCAAGTACTCGATTATAGAAATCAAAGAGTTGTAAATGGGTTTTCTGCGTTATTGTTTATACGCTTTGAGTCGGGTTTCTTGCGTCACTTGGTGTAGAGATCTCTTCAGAGGGGAAAAAATCGGACAACGTCGTTGTTTGTCGTTTAGCCTGAGGCGATTGAAATCGCTTCATGCCCAGTTTAAATCGCTCGATACGTTCAGCGGATTGTGGGTTCAGATTGTCAGGGAGATCGTTTAATAATTGTTGAAGTGTTGCCCGTGATTGATTCGCGACAATCAACATATCACACCCGGCAAGGAGGGCGGCTGTGGCTCGCTCTTGTAAACTCCCAATGTCAGCACCAGTCATGCCCAAACAATCACTGATGACAGGGCCTGTGAAGTGGAGTTTTTCACGTAAAATATCCTGCAACCAGCGGCGGGAGTAGGTGGTGGCGTGTTCGCTATCGATGGCGGGGTAGACGATATGGGCGGGCATTAATGCATCGAGCGCGTGATGGTTAATGAGTTCGACGAAGGGTTTGAGGTCGCTCGCTTCCAACGCTTCTTTTGTTTTATGATTCACAGGTAATTCACGGTGAGAGTCTGCTATACACGTCCCATGACCTGGATAATGCTTACCAACCGAAGGCATGCGCGCCTCGTGCATGCCTTCTATATAAGCAGTTGCGAGCTGAACAACAAAGTCGGGATTCGCATGAAAGGCGCGATCGAGTTGACCGATAATTTTACTGTCTCTGTGATAGAGATCAAGGATGGGCCCGAGGCTTGAATCAATCTCACATGCGAGTAATTCCTCGGCCATGCAAAGCCCCGCATCACGTGCCATTTCGAGCCCTGTTTTTTGATGTTTGTCAAAGATACGGCCATGCCATCCTGCCGACATGAGCGGCGTGAAACCATTGCGCATAATGCGCTGCACATAACCACCTTCATGGTCTATCGTAATAAATACATCTGGTCGAAGCTGATGAATGGCCGCGGTGAGGGCGCAGAGTTGTTCACGATTTTGTACGTTTCGGGTGAAGAGTAATACGCCGCCCACGTGAGGATGTTTTAAGATGGTTTCTTCCTCAGGTGTTATCGTGAGGCCTGTGATATCGATAATTAGGGAATGCGGCATGGGTGATTCTCCACTTATTGGTGGATTACGGGCCTGGCGGCCCTAATCCACCCTACCCTATTCATGTAGGGTGGATTAGGGCCGCCAGGCCCGTAATCCACCATTGAGATAAATCATCATTATATCTGTATTGTACTCCATAGCCAAATTTCGCTATGATTGCCCCCATGGAAGCATAGAGAAAAATAATGGAAGTCTTAGAAAAAACTACAAGTTCAAAACACGCGCATAGCATTCTGAAGGAATATTACGGATTTGATGCGTTTCGTGGTCAACAACAAACGATTATTGATGAAATCATCACTGGGCAAGATGTATTGGTTTTAATGCCAACAGGCGGCGGAAAATCGCTTTGTTATCAAATTCCGAGTTTAGCACGCGTTGGGGTGGGGATTGTGATTTCCCCGTTGATTGCCTTAATGGAAGATCAAGTCGCTGCACTCAAGCTCATAGGCGTACGTACGGCTTATTATAACTCTTCGCTAGATGCAAAAGAATCCAGGCAAGTGTTGAATGATTTATATCAAGGCAACCTTGATTTGCTTTATATCGCACCTGAGCGCTTGTTGTCAGAGAGTTTTTGGAATCGTTTACCTGAGCTCTCTATTGCGCTCTTCGCCATTGATGAGGCACATTGTATATCTCAATGGGGGCATGATTTTCGCCCCGAATATGCAAAATTAGGGTGCTTAAAAACCCATTTTCCAGACGTACCCTTGGTTGCGCTGACTGCAACGGCCGATGTACAAACACGCGAAGATATTATTCATCAACTACGTTATCAGCCTAAAACGCACCTGGCTTCGTTTAATCGCCCGAATATTCATTATCACGTGATGATGAAAGACAACCCCATGCGCCAAATTCAACGTTTTTTAGATGATAACCCTGAGCAATCGGGCATTATTTATTGCAGTACGCGAGCTGAAGTTGACCGCGTGGCGGCGTCGCTTATTAATGCGGGGTATCGAGCACGCGGTTATCATGCAGGCATGGATCATCAAACCCGCAAAACCGTGTTACAAGAATTTCGATTTGATCAAATTGATATGGTGGTCGCGACCATTGCGTTTGGCATGGGCATCGATAAACCCAATGTGCGCTTTGTCATACACTATGATTTACCTAAAAGCATAGAAAGCTACTATCAGGAAACAGGTCGAGCAGGGCGCGATGGGCAGATGGCTAAAGCATTGCTGCTGTTTTCTCAAGCCGATGCTGCAAGACTGCGTGGCATTATGCAACAAGAGGGTGATGAAGATCACCAGCGTATAGAGGCACATAAGCTTAACCACTTATTGGCTTTTGCGCAGGCGTCTAATTGTCGGCGCGATATTCTACTCCGGTATTTTGGTGAAACGCTAGATCCAGCCCTTTTAAATGAGGGGATGGCATGCTGCGATGTGTGCGACAGCCCGCCAAAATTGAGCGATGCTACGGTCGATACTCAAAAATTACTGTCTTGTATTTATCGGTTAAATCAAAATTTTGGCTTACATCATGTCATTGAAGTGTTACGTGGTAGTCAGGCGGCTAAAATTAAACAATTTAGACACGATCAACTCAGCACCTATGGTATTGGCCAAGATAAGTCGATTGCTTATTGGCGTCACTTAGGCTGGCAATTGATCCACCGCGATTATTGTTATCAAGATTTTCGGCATTATAACGTCTTAAAACTGACGCCTAAGGCGATTCCTGTATTGAAAGGAGAGGAACGGGTAGAGTTATTAGATCTACCGGTAGAGACGGCGTCTCGACCATCCCGCAAGAAAAAAACAGTGGCCAAGAGTCAAGATCCACGGTTTGAAGCACTGAAGGCCTTAAGAAAGCAACTCGCACAAGAAGAGGGAAAGCCTTCTTTTATGATTTTCTCAGATGCAACCTTGCACGATATGCTCGCGGTGAATCCCCAGAATTTAACTCAAATGCAGGAAGTGAGTGGGGTAGGGCAATATAAGTTAACGCGTTATGGCGAGCAGTTTTTGGCGGCTTTAAAAAATTGACAAACTCGAAATCCGAGCCGCGACCGTTAGGGAGCTGAAGTTTTAAAATTTTCCCTGTAACTTGTGCTCTTGGTTAAACTAGACTAAGCTAACATGTATAAGCCATTCAAGAGAAAGATAATGCAATTCGTTAATATTCATGATGCAAAAACAAATCTGTCTAAATACCTAGAGCTGATTCAAACCAGTCAAGAGATGTTAGTGATTTGTAAAAATGGGGTTCCTGTGGCACAACTCACCAAATACACTCGCCCCCAAAAAAGAGTGTTGGGAAAATTGAAGGGGAAAATTAAAATTTCGGACGATTTTAATGACTTACCTGAAGATTTTGAGCGCTATTTTAAATGAAATACTTACTTGATACGTGCGTCTTGCTATGGGCCCTGCAAGGCGACGTTGCCAAATTAGGTCGATTTTCTTCAATCATCCAAAATGAAAAGAACATTATTATTGTCAGTGTCGTGAGTTATTGGGAAATTGTGATTAAACAAAGCGTAGGTAAACTAGAGATCCCCGACCATTTTTTAACAGAAATTGAGGCATTAGGGTTTTTATGGATGAACATGGAACTCAAGCATGTTGACACTTTAAAGACACTTCCCCTGATTCACCATGACCCTTTTGACCGCTTACTCATTGCTCAAAGTCTTGCTGACGATCTCTGTCTTTTGACCTATGATCAAAAAATATTGCAATATGAGTTGAGAACGTAGTCTTGGGTATCTGCCATTTTGGTAGATGGGTTGGCTTGACTCGTAGAAGGAAGGTGCTAACAAAACGCCCAGTCATTATTTTGGGCCGGAAAGATCGAGCTCGAAGGGGCCTGTCAGGGGGTAGGCATTTCAGTGCTCGCAAGCTGCGCGCTGAAACGTTTACCCCCTGACAGGCCCCTGAGAAACGGAACCGTCAACCAAAATCAATGGGATAGCGTTGGTGTGGCACGGATTTTTTGATGAGACGAGCCAACCCATCTACCAAAATGGCAAATTATAAAATGAGAGGATTCCTCAGAGCGAAGCGCAATCAAGGTTATCATAAACATCTAAAACCTTGATTATGCGCAGCGAAGTCAAGAGTACCCCACAGCCTCTTTTCAAGCGTTGATCGAGTGTTTCATAGGCTATTTTTAAAAATTGACAAAAATATAAATTAGCCATAAAATTAAAGAAAGCCAATTTTACCGGGAAGACATCATGCATGCTGAATATAAAATAACCGTTCAAGCCAATGGTCGGGTGGTTTTGCCCATTAAAATTCGGGAGCAGATGGGTATAGAGACTGGAGATCAACTGCTTTTGGTATGGGATAAAGACCTTAAGATCACGCCATTAAAAGAGTCAGTGCGTCAGATTCAACAGAAAATTAAAAAACATAATACGCAGGGTATTTCGCTTGTTGATTCTCTTAAACAAACCCGTTTGACTGAGTCTAAACATGAATAAATATGTTTTAGATGCCTCTGCGTTGTTGGCCTTATTAAACAATGAGCCCGGTGCTGCTGAGGTTGAAAAGCTATTGTCACATTCGGTGATGTCGACTATAAATGCTGCAGAGGTCATTGCAGAGCTTGATGCGCAGTTGAATATCGCGCCTGAAGAGGGGCGTGAGATGGTCTATACCGTTATTTCAGAAATCGTCCCGTTTACACTGGATATGGCTGTAAAGACCGCAGCGCTTCGTAAAAAAACCAGCCAATTCGGGTTGTCTTTGGGTGATCGAGCGTGTCTGGCTCTGGGGATGATGTTATCTTTGCCTGTTTATACGGCGGATAGGGCTTGGAAGAATCTTGAGGTAGCCGGTAAAGTTGTTCTTATTCGGTGATGACCTGTTTTGTCCTTGCCTCATTGTCTTTTTCACGAAAATAATCGATTAAAACAGATGTATCAATCAAGTACATAGGCTAGGTTTCATCCCGAAGATTTTTGTAATTATAAGTCTTATCTAGTTTAATTTTATCTTTAAACGTTCGGATATCAGAGTGACTATGATTGTCTACAAATAAATTTTCATAATCTGATAACGAGATTATCACGACGGGCTCTGCGGAAGCTCGAGTAATAATAATCGGGTCGTGGTCTTCGCAAACACGTCGCATGGTTTCTGCTAAGTTAGCGCGTGCGGATGTGTAGGATAGAGTGATCATCACCGTTCTCTTGTGCTCTAATTAAGTGCGAATTATTGTGCTTAAGTTTCCTGTTGTCAATCAGGGATGACGTAGTCCTCATAAGTAGTGTTTTGCGTAAGTCCTATCAGGGCAAGCACGTCTTAATTTTTTTTTAAAACCCCCTTGCTATTCATCATTTTTTCAATATAATTTATTTCGTCAGCTTTCGGGTTGGCACTATGGAAAAATAGGAAAATAAAAATAATCAGGAGAATATCATGGAAAAATCCAACACCCGCGTTCTAGGTTTTCAATTAGCTCAAGTGATTCCCGATGATATGTTGCAAGACGTATCTGGCGGAGGCTTTCACCTTTCTTACACTTCTACGTTTCACGAATCTGGCCCTCAGCGTACATCAGATGTCGGACTCGATGTGACGGAAGACGCGTAATCGTTTTATAGACAGATGGTTCCTTCGAGTTATCCCATCCTATTTTTTGATTTGGCATATTGCAATAGCGTGCTCTATTGTGACATGCCAAATCAAAAAATAGGATGGGATAACTCGAAGGTGAATGCAATCACATTGAGACTTATCATTATGAAATTTTTAATCTTCACGCAGCCGGATGATGCCGATGCTGTGGCAGTTCAGCTTGCATTAGAAAAAGTAGGGCATACGGTCCGTTTATGGTTTGGTGCAGATCAGCCAACCCTTTTGGGTCACTCTGTTTGGGTCAATCCCATCGGCGCGAGTTGGACTAGTTCTGATTTACCTCGTGCTCATGGATTAGATTATTACGAAGTGATTTGGTTTAGGCGAGCGGCAAAACCAAAGCTAAAAAAAGCCAATTTACACCCTAGCGATATTGAGTTTACAAGGCGCGAAAACCTTATTTTTTTTGATGACTTGACGCTACTTATGTCTAACCAAGCTTGGTGGGTGAATCATCCACTGGCAGCAAAAAAAGCAAATGCTAAATTAAATCAGTTACAACTGGCCAGAGCATTGGGTCTACTGATTCCATCAACGCTATGTTCAAATTGTCCTCAGGATATTCGTGCGTTTATTAAAAAACATCGCCAAACGGGGACCATCTATAAACCCTTACGCTCTTCGGTTTGGTTTGAGGAGGGTGGCATGAGGGCGCTTTATACCTCTCAGGTAAAAAATGAGCAACTTCCCAGTGATGACATCTTAAAATTAACGCCAGGGATTTTTCAACCCCTGATAGAGAAAAACTATGAACTGCGTGTGACTTGTTTTGGTTCTTATTGCTTGGCCGTAAAACTAGACTCCCAGAGGCATGAAAAAGGCAAACTAGATTTTCGCGCGGCACCGCCTGGAGAGATTAAGATGTCTCTTTATCAACTGCCGAGCGAGATTGAAAATAAGTTGTGTTCATTATTACGTGCTTTAGGCATTGTGTTTGGGTGTGTCGATATGATTGTCACACCAGACGGCGAGTATATTTTTTTAGAAATCAATGAACAAGGGCAGTTTCTTTGGATTGAAGAGCTATCGCCAGATATTCCTCTATTTGATTGTTTTATTCAGTTTTTATTAGGTCGCTCGTTTTATTTTAAATGGAATCCTGCGTTGTTGACACATCGATTAGCTTCTTATCGAGAGCAAACACAACACCAGGTGACTCAGCAGTTAAATGAGCATGTTGATGTCAGTATTAAAAAGGAAAAGCTATGTGCAGTTGGATGATGAGTGTCTTGTTGTTTTTAATCAGTTTATTTATGTTTCACCCTAGCATTTCAGCAACACCGAAAACACCACTTAGCGATCTCTATGTGGTGGATATGTTCGGCGATGATTCCGCTTTGGGGCATGCCATCTTAAAAAAATATCGACAGGCGGTGATGCAGTATACTCAACTGGGTGTGAAAGGACTCAATCCCTCTAGGGCTGTTTTTAAACAAATTAAAGCAGAAGGCCATTATGTGTATGCAAGACAAAACGTGGTCTTCTATCCTGATATGCCACAAAGCTACATCACCATAGAAGTGATTACCCAGAAAGAGCGTGATCGTTTGCATTGGGTGACGTCACGCGATAACTTACCGCCGCCGTTGATTCGGCATGACGTGGTGGAATTGATGCAAAAATATAATGACCTCGGGATATCTTTATTGAAGAGTCATCAGCTTAAGCTCTCTGATGTTACTGATTGTCATCCTAATCATTGCTTATTTGGGTTTAGGCTTCCTCAATTAAAACCCTATCGCCGTCAATTTGAAACCGGCATTCGCCTTGAAAAGGACACTATTCTTAAAGCACTCAACGACCCTGATCCGAGAAGACGCGAAGCCGCTGCTTATGTAGTGGGTGAATTTTCTAATCCGCAAGAGATCATGTCGCTGTTGCTTAGTCATGTTCAAGATAAAGATAATGGGGTTAGAAACGCAGCGATGCGGGTGATTTTCGACACCATGCGCCATGCAAAACTCTCTCGTATCGATGTGCATCCTTTTATTCAATTGTTGCGCTCTCCCTATGAAACAGATCGAAATAAAGCCTTGTGCGTTTTATTGATGGCGATGGAGCGAGTTGAAAACAAAAAAATCATCCAAAAAGAAGCGCTAACAGATTTGCAGAAATTGGCGAAACTGAAACAGCCAAATAACCGTGATTTTGCGTTGCATATTCTAGAAAAACTAGGTATCCCGACGTCCCGCTCCCACGACGTCGGTATTTGAGAAAATCGGTGTTAAACAAGCATATACCCAACGCCAATGAGTTTTCGGATTTTATGCTATCGCTTTTTCCGTCCCTGGCTTCCACGAAAAAATCGAGTCGCCTAAAAAACCAAAAACTCATTGGCGTTGGGTATACCCTTTTTCGTCAAGAAGTCCTCGATAATCGGGTCGCTGCAAGTTTAGGGCCGGTTTTAATGACCCTACCGACACGCTTGGCATCGATAGGGTGGTTGAGTTTAGTACTGGTGATGATGATGATCGCTGATGTGTTTTTTGCCTCTTACTCAGAAAAAGTACTGGTGCCAGGCTATGTCGACGTGAGGCCTGGAGTGGTCACTATTCTCACCAGAAAATCGGGGGTGGTGATTGAGCAACGGGTGCATGTCGGACTTCGGGTTAAAAAAGGCCAAGTGCTGGCTGTGATTCAAACCGGCTTTGAACAAATGAAAAAAACAGAGCAGGGTGTTTTAGATACCTACGCGCAGTTGCAAAGAAATATGCGCAAAGACGTGGTGAAAAAACAGCAGGCTATGCGTCAGTATATTCATTTAGCGAACCAACATTTTTTGTCTAAAAAAGAGCTGGCGCAATTTAAAAAAGAGTTGGTTGAGGCTAAACAGCAATTAGCCTCACTCACGTTGCAGCGGATGAGTTTAAAGCTGGCTCATCAGTATACAGTGGTTGCATCCATTGATGGGGTAGTGAGCCATGTGATGGCAGCGCGAGGTCAATTTGTGCGTGATGATCAGGTGTTAGTTAAATTGTTACCCGAAAAAGTAACCTGGTATGCCGCATTATTGGTGCCTGTTAGCGCTATACGCTTTGTACAACTGCATCAATTGATTCAATTGCGCTATGAAGCGTATCCCTTTTTACACTATGGATCTGAGCTCGGTAAAATCACTGCGGTGAGCCCGGTGGTATCTGGAGACAGTGAGCGTGAAAGACCTATTCAGTTAAAGCAGCCGATTTATGAAGTGGAGGCGTCTTTTGTGGGGACGGATGTTAAGGCGTTTAAACGCTATCAAGGGATGACGTTTCAGGCGGTGTTGAGTGGTGAGCGGAAGCCGCTGTGGAGACGGTTGATGCATGTGATGTAATTGCGCAGAGGTTTTGTAGGGTGGACAAAGGAGCCTAACACCGATGTTATCGATTACCACAACCCCAAAGGCGACGTGTCCACCGGTCACTCGGGCCGTTTGAAGTGCTCGAGGCGCTCCGAGCGACGGTGGGCACGTCGCCCGAAAGAGCGCAGTAACCTGCAAATTCATCGCGGGCTCCTTTGTCCACCCTACGCGTTCATTTGAAGCGCAGTGCGGTAATGCGTTCATTCAAAGCACCAATCGGTAGTAACTGCCAAGACAGTTACTACAATAACTTGCAAAGATCAGGTGCGTGCCTGCAGATTTAGGAGATAAAAATGGCGATCACAAACCGCCTCCCCATGTATTTACAGCACGAACAAACAGAATGCGGTTATGCCTGCATTGCGATGATGGCTGTTTATTTTGGGCATGATATTGATATTGCTTATTTACGATCGCAATTCCCTGAGGTGTCTAAAGGCACAACCATGCTGCAACTGCGTGCTATTTTTTCTGAGCTGCATTTTAATAGCCAAGCGTTAAAAGTGCCATTAGAGCAACTCGTCCAGATTCCATTGCCTGCGGTCTTACATTGGAATTTAAATCATTTTGTGGTGTTAAAAAAAATCAAGGGAAAGCGCTATTGGATTCACGATCCTTCGAACGGTGTACAAGTGTATGACAGCCAAGGGCTATCTAAGTGTTTTACAGGTGTCGTCTTAACCGTTGAACCAACGGCAACGTTTTCCTCAATTTGCTCAAGAAAAAAAATCAGGGCATTGGATTTTGTGCGATGCGTGTCAAAGGGAAAGGGGTTGATGGTCTTAAGCGTTGGCTTATCACTGGTTGCAGAATCCGCTCAAATGATACAAGCCCTCATGATGCAATATATGACAGACTCCGTTGTAGGGATGCATGATGGGTTCAACGTGTGGTATATCGCGATTGGAATGCTTTTGGTTTTTGTTTTTTTTTCAGGGCTAGATTATATCAGGGGTGTCGTTAATCTTTATTTTTCAACGCAGTTAAAAACACAGTTTTTAGTGAATGCCATGCGCCATTTGGTGCAATTGCCTTTACGTTTTTTTGAAAAGCGTGAAATTGGCCAACTTCATTTGATTTTTCAAGCCATTGAGGTCGTTCAACGAAAATGTGGAGAGGCGTTTTCACAAGGGTTGAGCGAGGTGTTTTTGATGGGATTAAACGCCACAGTGATGGTATATTATAGCGCTGAGCTAAGTATGGTGGTGACGCTGAGTGTCTTGTTGATTGGACTATGCCGCTATATGAGTTATTTTCAGCTGCGCACGGGGCGGCAAAGCGCATTGAATTATCATGGGAAAACGCTGTCTATTTTTTTAGAAACCATGCAGATGATGATGCCCATTAAAGCCTATGCAAAAGAGTTGCAAAAGTGGACACAGTGGCGTCACGCTTATGTGGATACGATGAATGTTGAATTTGCCATGTCTCAAGTGCAGCTTCGTTATCAGGTGTTGATTCAGCTATTTTCATATGTTGAATATGTGGTATTGGTCTGTTGGGGGGCTTCATTGATTGATGCAGGGCGTTTTTCTTTAGGCATGCTTATTGCATTTTTATCGTTTAGACTCACGTTTGTGAATCGTTGCAATGGGTTAACTCAACGAATTTTAGATTATGTGTTAATGGATGTTGAATTAGAACGAGTGAACGATGTGGTGTCACAACACCCTGAAAAAACCAGCGGCGTGTTTGGTCATGTGCCGCTCGTGCGAGGGCACTTGAAGCTGAATAATATTGTGTATGCCTATGATGAATCGAGTGAGCCAATATTAAATAATATTGAACTTGAGGTTCGTTTGGGCGAAAAGCTGGTGATCACCGGGCCTTCTGGCAGTGGTAAAACGACCTTAATGAAAATCATGATGGGATTATTACCCCCGCATCAGGGGGAGATGTACGTGGATGGGTGTTTATTGGCTGATTTAGGGTTAAAAACCTATCGGCAACATATTGCCTGTGTGCTTCAGGCTGATCAGCTGATGAGTGGTTCGATTCGTGAGAACATTGTGTTTTTTGAAGAGAGCATCGATTGGGATTGGTTAGAGGAGGTGACGCGTCTTGCTGTCATTGATGAGGTGATTATGCGTTTACCTATGAAATATGAAACCCGGTTGAGTGAAATGGGCTCAGGGTTATCTGGGGGCGAAAAACAGCGCTTGCTCTTGGCGCGTGCTTTATATAAGCGTCCGAAACTGTTGTTTTTAGATGAAGCGACCAGTCATCTTGATACTCAGACTGAGCGGCGCGTGAATGAAGGTTTAAAACAATTAGAGATGACACAAGTGATGATTGCGCATCGGCAAGAAACCATTGCCATGGCAGATCGTGTAGTTCAATTATCCAGAGGAAAAGTAGCATGTTAACGTTAGAGGAAAAAGCAAAATTGAGATGGCGATGTCGTCGCGGCATGTTAGAGCTAGATTTGCTGTTAGAGCGGTTTTGCGATCACGGATTGTCTGAGCTCACTCAAGCAGAAGGTAAAGTGCTCGAGCAACTGTTACAGATGCCTGATCCTGATTTACTGGCTTGTTTAATGGGATATGCCCAGCCGATTGAAACTGAGTTAAGAGATGTGGTCACCCGAATCAGCCCTTATTTTACATTTAAATAAATCAAAGCAATATCAACGGGTCTTGATTTGTATTTATGCCGGTACGGTATGGGTTTTGTTGTTCTCTGCTTGTGGGGTTGTTTTTAAGGTGGCTGGCTGTGTTTTTTTGGTGATGCATGGGGTGAAGCTGATTCGTGAAGGGATTCCGACTGATTCTGCCATGTGTTTGACGTATGCTGCAGGTCAATGGACATTAACTCAGCAGCATCCTGACAAAGCCTCACGTCATCCCGAGCGAAGCGAGGGATCTCCAACAGACAAAAACGAAATTAAATTAGAGCAAGTCAAGCTACTCGTGCATACAGATTTATTAATTTTGTTACGCTTCTTTCCAGCGAACAGTCGCCCCAAAACAATGGTGATCTTTCGGGATCAGCTGACGGATGCGCAATTAAGAAGATTGATGTGGATAGTCTATTCATTGTAATGGTTTGGGACGTTACAATTGACAATGCATCGTTGAGTATATTATAGATTTATACGGTTTTCTCGTGTATCTCCGCTAACTGAAGCATCGCGTTTCCGGCCTGCAGACCCCGGATAACCCTTCTCCTGACTTCGAAAGGGCTCAGAATTCTTACGCGGCGAGACGTCAATATCGCCTAATTTTCTCAGTGAGGCAGGAGTCGTTTCATCAAAAACCAACTGGTGATAATCCGTATCTTGCTTCTCATGGTTGACTTTTAAATAAACTAAAGCGATACCAACTAGTAGAATGGCTAGCCCACCAACGCTGATGGGGAACAACGTGGCAAATAACCCTACACTCAAAAAGGCTCCTACGTTGACGGTGAAGAGCGTGATCATCCCTACCACGCCAAGTAATGGCATCACTGCATAGCCAAAACCATTGCGGTAACCATTAGAGAGCCAGCTACGCTTGTCGTCTATATCAAAATTCATGTCACGGATTTGTGTCTCTTGGATCTCATCTTTCCACCAGTTCCTAAATTCTTGATTAACATCTTTAAGCGCGCCCGTTTTCCAATTTGAAAATGTGTGAGCCGCGAGGACGAACAAAGGCATACCAAGCAGCAATATCGTTGGAATAAACATTGGGATGGTGACAAAAAAAGCGGCAATAAAAACCGCAATGGCAAATAGAATTCCTGCTATCAAACTAAGACCATGCGTAGCAAGAATCCCCCAGGCAATTGCTAAAGAAGGAATGCTATTGGATTTTATCAAGCTCCCTTGATTTGGTTGGTGGCCGATCATAAAATAGGCTCGACTGGCTTTTACTGCAAAGAAATCATTCAAAATTCCATATAAAATTCCAGTCAGATAAACCATGCTGGCTACGAAAGCAGCCAGTGCTAGCTGTGCAAGCACAATCGGAAAAGCAATAAAACAAGAAGTCACAAAAAATACGATGCCTAGAGAAGCTAGGAGCATAGTCACTTTCCCATCAGCGAGAATGCTAACTATCTGTATATTGAGTTTGCCGTGGACAGCATGATTGTATTTTTTTGGCATGATATTCTTTGTTTACTGAATGAATCGTATGATTATATCATATACAATTGCTGCTGTTCAAGTAACCATTCAGCTCAATATAACTCGACTTTATGAAAAAAACCCACCGCCGAATCCCCGCGGCGAAGACCGCGGGGCCCATTCACTGAATTATGTTGTGGTATAAATCCCGCCAATCAGGATTCATTTTTTGAATCAGATCTATTTTCCATTGCCTTTTCCATTCTTTCAATCGCTTTTCCCGGGCAGCAGCTAACTGGACATCATTGAAAATCTCATAATAAACCAGGTTGGTGACGTTATATTGTGCGGTGAATCCGGAAACAAACTTGTTTTTGTGTTCCCAAACACGTTTAACCTAATTTCCCGAAAAATTATCGCTAGGTTTTACTTGGCAAGTTCAATATTTAAACACTCCAAGATTTCCCTCTGTGGCTTCGTTAACTCGGTAAGGATATAACCATACTTACCAGAGTATTTGATTTTTGTCAGCGTCTC
>JAPLRL010000077.1 GCA_026399205.1 Gammaproteobacteria bacterium | reverse complement strand
TTATATGTTCGTCAGAAAAACCTATTTGATCATGACCCATCATGTAACACAACTGTTTTTTTAGTTCATTTTTTA
Organism: Gammaproteobacteria bacterium; assembly: GCA_026399205.1. Classification (GTDB taxonomy): domain Bacteria; phylum Pseudomonadota; class Gammaproteobacteria; order Legionellales; family Legionellaceae; genus 2-12-FULL-37-14. Next base: position 18,433 of record JAPLRL010000077.1, on the reverse strand, counting down.
TACTTAAATTAATCTCACTTTATTTGCTCAAAAATTGTGGGGATTACTTAGGACGTGGGGAGTTACGATTTTTTTTAATCACCTTAATTGAAGTCACAGGGAAGAGAAGCGTGCTCTTGTAACGAGAAACATACCACCCTACACTAGGTAATATCACGCAATGACCCCTGGTCGAAACATAAAGGAATGAACATGAAACATAATTTAGTGATTTGCATGAAGCTTATTTCATTATTTGCATTTCTGTTTGTTACTGTTATTTCGCAAGTCGAAGCTTGTACCCGAGCGGTATACCTAGGATCTGACAATATAGTGATGACAGGTCGGTCAATGGATTGGGATGAAAATATGCATTCCGCGATGTGGGTCTTCCCACGAGGGATTGCTCGTAATGGTCTTGCAGGGCCAGAATCACCACAATGGGTCTCTAAATATGGCAGTGTGGTTATTTCCGTATACAATATCGCCAGTGCTGATGGTATGAATGAAAAAGGTTTAGTCATGAATTTACTGTACCTAGCAGAATCTGATTATGGAACACTACAAAAAGGTCACCCACCTTTATCTGTGAGTATCTGGGGCCAATATGCATTAGATAATTTTTCATCTGTGAGCGAAGCAGTAAAGGCCATGTCTCAACACCCGTTTTATATTATTGCGCCGAATCTTCCTAATGGAACGGCCAGTCAGGTCCATTTAGCCTTATCTGATGCTACGGGTGACTCAGCGATTTTCGAATATATCAAGGGTAAACTGGTTATTCATCATGGTAAGCAATTTCAAGTTATGACAAATTCACCGCAGTATGATAAACAATTGGCCTTGAATGAATACTGGAAAGACATTGGTGGAACCGCCTTTTTGCCAGGAACCAGTCGTGCTGCTGACCGATTTGCGCGTACAGATTTTCTAATTCATGCTATTCCAACAGCCATCAGCGCCAATTATATTCAAGGGGTTCCTGAAAAATCATATGTCTATCAATCGGTTGCTAGCGTTTTGAGCGTTATTCGCTCGGTGAGTGTCCCCTTTGGCATGACCACACCTAATAAACCCAATATTGCTTCCACATTATGGCGGACTGTAAGTAATCAAAAGCATCGTATTTATTACTTTGACTCTTCTACTTACCCAAATACTTTTTGGGTTGATTTTAGCAAGCTTCATTTCGAGCCAAAGGCTCAAGTCTTATCACTACAAGTAGAAAATGGCGAGGTCTATGCAGGAGAGGCGAGTGATCAATTTAAACCAGCCGAACCCTTTAGTTTTTTACCTGCAAGTTAGGAAGAAAAAAAGATTACAAGCAAATCTACTCAGTACTGGGCCGCGACGCGAAATACAGGTTCCATTTCAAGTGCAGCGTCTCGATCAAAAAAGCGTCGCGGACTAGTCCGATGAGCGGACGCAGGTGAGCGAGGCACCGGTACAGAACTCTCCGCTGCTGAGATCGCTATAGCCTGTGTGCCTAGAGGTTCAGGTAACGTGTTTCCCTCTTCATGCGTGGTGGGCTCTCTCGCTTCCGCCGCATGGACTGGCTGTGGCGTTGCCGCTGCCAACAAACGACGTAAAAACAGTGCCATGCCCGGCGTACCCGCACAGAGTGCATAACCTGTTGCCGAGATAACACGACTCACCAGTGCAGGCATGCCCAATTGCCCAAACATCTGACCGGTTGAATTGGTCACTCCGCCTAACGCACCTAAGACAGAAGGAATCACAAATAAAAGACAAAGCAACGTGTAGCGATCAGTCGGATCTGCTGCTTTCCCTCCACCTGTGAGTTGCAGGACACCACGATGCACCCAATACAAAAATAAAGGAAAGGAGGTAATGGCACCTAATGTACCCCCTGTATACCCTAGCGATTTCGAAACACTCGCACTGAGATTAAACCAGGTCGCCGGCGCTTGAACGGCCGCATAAATGGCATCCGTCATAGCGGCAGCGTAAACAAAACTAATGAGAACCACATTCAGCAGCCTCAATATTTCTTTCACATCGCGCTGAGTGAGAGCCTGTTGCCCTGCTTGTTGCACTGCCGCAATACGCTCAGGAAATTTGATGACCCCATCGATGTAACTGAGCGTCCTAAATACAAAAAGCACAGCGCCAATTGCATTTGCTATATTCTCACTAAAATTCAATGCAAGCGCACCTTCGTGACCCGCGGTGTAAAATGGTGCGCCAGACAAGGGGGCCAAGAGTAAAAAAAGCGCCATGGACTTTGAATGGATGCGGAGGGTGAGCCCGTTCAGGCCATAATAAGTAAACGTGGTATAGACAACACTGGCGAGCGCTCCAAGTGCCATCAGGAGATCTTGAGTGCTCGCTCCCTTTTGCTGAATCAACTTTTCTAGATTCTTCGCACCGGCAGCGGGAATAGTAAAATAGAGGATCCCATTGCCAAGAGCCACTGAGACGAGGAGCCCCGTTTTGATTTTTTCGCGTGTGAGTATATGAGTCAAATGAGGTCTTTAATCGCAGGAAATGATGAAAATCATTGTATCATCATGTGTTATTAGTGGTCAAACTCAGCGCTCGCGACGACGGAGCTGACGCAGAAAATTATGCTTCTTTTGAATACAGTGCAATAGCATTGCCTTCGGTATCAAGAATAACTGCACGATGCCCATAGGGTCCGATTTGCTCTTTTGCTTTAAGGACTTTTCCGCCATGCTGTCTTGCAGCTGTCACGGCGTTTTCTAGCCGTCCTTCTACATTTAAATAGATAAGCGGTCCATCTTGTGATGGTTTTCTATCATTCATTACACACAAACAGCCAGAAACATTTTCTTCCGTATGAGGTAATAATCCAAATACAAATCCATGTTCATCTATTTTTTCTACTGATTCGCCTAACACCGCAGAATAAAATTGAATAGCTCTTTCTAACTCAAGCACCGGAATATCAATCCAGCAAAACGTGTTTTTATGCTTCATGTTTTCTCCTTTACGTAAAAAATCTTAAAAAATGAGTTTACTCATACAGAGGCGTTATGTCTTTCAAATGATCCTTATGCAAAGATGGTTGATGATATTTTGGTTCTACCTTGGCAACAAGGGCTTAGGCGGATTTTCTTTGTGCCTTGACAACCGAGTTGGGGATATCTACACTTTAATAAAAAGTAATACGAGTATACTTTCATGCGAACTTCTACATTAACTAGTAAATACCAAGCGACCATACCCACATCGGTGCGCAAGAAAATGAATCTGCATGCTGGCGATAAAATTGCGTTTGAAATCACGGGGAATCAAGTGTATTTGGTCAAAGTAGCGCCCTTCGATCTCGCTTATCATCAAGCGCTTGAATCTACGCTTTCTGAATGGAATGCAAAAGAGGACGATGTGTATAATGATTTATGAACCGTACAGTGTTGTCGTCGTACCTTTTCCTTTTACAGATAGCGCTAAAACAAAAAAACGCCCTGCGTTAGTGATCAGTACTTCAGCGTTTCAAAGAGAAACCGGCCATGTTACCTTGCTCATGATTACAACAGCAAAACAATCGCAGTGGTACGGAGATCACTCTATACAAAACCTACCTGCAACGCAGCTGCCCGTCCCTTCTTACATTCGTCAAAAAGCGTTTACACTTGATTTACGGCTCATTGAAAAGCAAATTGGACAGTTGGCTCCAGCAGATAAACAGGCATTGAAAATTTTATTTAAGCAATGTTTGGCCGTGTAGTTATTGGTTCTGATTAAGCCCACGGAACCGCACAGGTGGTTTGAGTTTTAGATTCGAAGAAACTTTCGACCGCTTTTGAACAGTTCTCTGTATAGCCATTTGCACTCAGGTTGTATTGATCAATCACTTGCCCAATGGTTGCGAGTTGCTCTTCGCTGTCATTGCAATGCGGATTAATGAGCCAGGTGGGAATTTCCGCTGTTGTATAATGATTGGCGAGTAGTAAATTATTTAATTGGCAGATGACATAGGCATGTTGGAACGTGCAGGTGCAATTGAAATTGGTATAACCGTTACAGTTTTGTGGTAAAACCGCAAGGGTCATGCCTTGGTTGTAAAAGGTGCCTACGTTTTGATAAATTAGAGTATCTAAGTCTGTTCCTGTGGCGCCTGTGCTGGTGGTTGTTGCAGAAGAAGAGATGCAGTCTGTACTGACATATTGGTTGTTTTTATTAAACGCATAGCAAAAATTGAAACCATATGAAATCGAAACAGGATGAGGTTGATATTCTTGACCCTGTGGATTTAAAAATTCTAAGCCCGTGCCGCCACCACCGCCACCGCTGACGGTAATGGTATAGCCCTCGTTATATAATGTAGGAATGACCGCGTGGAAGAGATAGGTTAAGTTACTCCCATATTGGCTTAATACCATGCCGTTAGTCCACGTTGGATGAGAAATGGGAGGATAAAAAGAGTAATCAACCGCCGGCGGGGCAGCATAGCTCACATTCGTGTGTTCGCGAGTACTCACACCTGCACCAGTGCCAGCGCCTAACCCTAGGCCATTGAGGTTGGTTGAGTCGATACCATAATAGCAATCGGAGAATTGGCTGCCGCCACCCCCACCTGAGCCAACATTGATCATGTTAACAAGACTCGCGCTTCCTGGGATGGGTTCAGGTGTTGTGTTTCCACCGCCACCGCCTCCGCCTCCGGAAAAGAGAGTGTAGTGGGTGGCGCTGCCCGGTTTGAAGGCTTCAATTTGATAGCCGGCGCCACTTCCGCCGCCTCCACTGCTCCCATAATACGTGGTCGTAGGCGGCCAATTTTCTAAAGCGTGTGGGCTACTGGTTAAATAAGGTAAATAATAAATGCTAGGACAGGTTTCTGAGGTTCCGCAGTCTGAATAGGTTTTACTTAATTGCTCTAAGTAATAACTGCTTAGAAAATCAACGTGTCCTGTATAGCCTAGGTAGCGAACCGCAGGATCCATAGCGGACGTATCAAACCCAGTGAGCAATGCGCTTAATTCACTTAAAGGGACGGTGCTCGCGGTAATGGGGTAGGCGGTTGCTAATAGAAAATTAAGATAAGGTGGAAACAGTTTACTGACGGTTGGATCATCGGTGACGCTGGCATTACTTGTACTCAAGCCCATTAACCCACATAACGGTATGCCACCCCCTTGAATGTGAGGATCTAAACTCACCCCAGACTGCTTTGCTTGCAAACAAGGGGTTGTTGTTTCATTTTCACTGGGGATGTGTTGAAAATAGTTAAACGTACTTTTGGTGATTGCTGCTGGTTTTAAGACTTGTTCTATCAACGCCTTAAAATTATTGGCATAGGTATATGAGCCTTGACAGTCAAGCGTAGAAAAGGGGCGTCCTGCGATGGCGCTACAATCGGTAGAGACAATGGCATTTTGTGTGACGGAGACTTCAAAGGGGGTTGGCGCATTAGAACACCAGAGTCCGCCTCCACCACACACATTTAATTTTGCAGGAAAAAAACCTATTTGACTTGGCGTAAAATAGAGCGCGAGTTGGCAGCTGCTACTTTGGTTGAGTGTCGCGCCACAAGTGGTATTGGATTGATCAACTACGTAGGTGTCAGGCAGGTTATACAGCATGCCGCCCATGGAGCTCCCTTGATTGAGAATAGTGAGTACGCGCTCGACAGGTGGATCATTCAGCCCGATATTGGTGGGAAAATTGGTCGCGCCTAATAGAAATGCAATATCGAAGATGGGTGCGGCGTAAAGCGTGGTTGTGGTCAGGATCGCCACGCACGTCATCGTCAGTGCCTTCCATGTCATCCCGAGCGTGGCGAGGGATCTCCTGCCGCTTGGTGGAGGTCCCTCTCTGCGCTCGGGATGACGTGGGGATATCTGATTATATTTCATAATAGGCGCGTATTCCTAGACTGATCACGTGGTATTGAAGCGTTCCTGTTGATAAACGATCCAATGTATTTTGCAGCGGGAAGGGCTGGAGATAGCCTTGCCCTGCATTGATATAGCGATAGGCCAGTTCGAATAGGCATCTATCCATGGTGTAATCGAGTGCGGCACCGAACTCATAGGCGAAGGGGGTGTTTTTTGATCCTAATGCTTGTTGTAATGAAGGTGCACTTGTTTTTACTAAGGGGATCTCTATGAGCGCACTGGTGGTGTTTCTGGACACCCCGGCGCCTAAAATAATGCCGGGTTGCAGACGATAACGGGACCAGGAAATAATATTATCGACAAGAAATAAATCACTTCTGGTTTGAAATTTATAAGCTAAATCATTAAACAAGGGCGAGTTTAGTTGCCAAATGTCTCCTGTTAAGGAGAGGTTTGAAACAGGGATGTAGCGAAAACTTGAATTGACTTGAACCTGTTCATTTTGATAAGCACGTAAACCTGCCCCTAACACAACCGTGCCTTGTTGTTGCCAGCCGCTTTGGTTGACGTAGGTATTTCCCATATCATTGTATAGGTTAATCGCTTGTGTTACGCCGGGCTTTGCAAGTAGTAGGGCAGGATCAATGCTCAGAAATAATGGAGTCCGCTTGAAAGCATAGGTATTAGGTGCCAATGCAATGATTGCGGTGAATATGCAGCAAATAAGTCCGTTTATTTTTTTCATCGGATTCATACTAATTAAAAAACGATAGCGGCACAAGTGACTCCTGTCCTTGCCTTTTTTTGGGGTGCAGTTTCATCCCGAGTCTATTTTAACGCCGCAGGGTCATCAGATAGTGCGATCTTTTTCAAAAATTGTGGATGCATACGTTTGAGCATGTTTGAGCCACGGGTGATTTTTGAAATGCTGACTTTCAGGGTTTCTGCAATGTCGCGTTGCGTTTGTTTGGCTTCAAGGAGTGCATCAATGATGAGTGCGCGGGTGGCGAGCGCTTCTTTTTCTTCTTCTGTGAAAAATAAGTCAAATAATTGCATGAGATCAGGTTCATCTGACATGGCAAGACATTGGGTGATAAAGCGCTTCCACCCGGTTTGATGAAGGGGGTGTTGAGAAAGCATCATGATAGATATCTTCAAATATAAAATCAGAGTGTAGCGTTTTGGGTGGGAATCAGCAACAATGTTGCTGGAGATCGTAGTGACAAGAGTGTATACTATTAAAACAATTTCACGGGGAAGATCGCATACATGTTGAGACGCATTTGGGTGGGAGTTTTTTTTGCATGTATGATGCAACTCGGGATGGCGGCGGCTGATATCCAAGGGATGAAGCAGCATGTGAGTGATGTGGTGATCACCGCTAAAATCGACGCAAAATTGGCAAAGTGGGCCAAGGTGAATCCTTTTAAACTGACGATTTCAACGAAAAACGGTGTGGTAACGCTCAAAGGGTATGTCCCGGACAAAAAACGTTTTGCCGATGTTTTACACCTCGTTAAAACGACGAAAGGGGTGAAGGCTGTTCGCATTGAGGGAGTTAAAATTCAAGCCGTGAATATGTCTATTACAGATGCGTATATCACCGCCAAGGTTGAAACGGCCATTTTGAAGGCAAAGGTATTGGATGATGAGTCGATTCCATTAGTGGGCATCAGCGCGCACACGGTCAACGGTGTAGTGACCTTATCGGGTTTTGTGAAGCAAAAAACATCTATTCGTCAGATTGTGAAACGGGTATATGCGGTGAAGGGCGTGCGGTTGGTGATTGTGAAATTAAAGCAATTGAAATAGAGCATGATGCTCCGTAGGGGAGAATTCAAATATGTCAGGTGAACCGGTCAGCTTGCCAAGCTCAAAGGCGATTTTGGAGGATACGGAGGGGTTTTGTGCGGCGGCGTTGGCTTATCGCGATCAGCGATTTCTAGAACGCTCGCGTGCTGCAGGCATGGAAAAAGAATGTGCGCCTATGGCGGAGGAATTAAAAAAACAAACCGCCAGAGCTCAAACACGGGAGGCTCGGCGTGGTGATCATGGGGTGTGCAAGGTTGAGGTGCAGCAGAGCGTTCATCCCGATAAAGAAGCGCGGATAGCGTTATTAGAAGAACAAATGCGCGCTGAAGTGATGGTTGATGGCATGATCAGGCGGTTAATACAAGATGGTTTAGACTCGTTGCGTGTTGATTATGCATTAGGTCCAAAGGCGGAGATGTTGGCTGGGGTGAGGGGGCTCACTGAGAACGGCGCTGTGATGGATACCTCACTCATTGATGCAGAATTAGGTACGCCTGTTTTTTCTGCGGTGTTGAATGAATGTATGTTTAATCAAAGTGGGTTGGTTTGTGAAAGCGGGGTATTTTATCAGGCTATAAGCCGCACAGAACTAATGAAAGATAAAGACGGCATACCGGTTCGCGCGACAGTAGAGCAGGTTGAGGCTGGTTTGGCGGCCATGCAAGAGGCCTACAATCAACAAGACAAGAGTTGTGAAGTGAATCAACGTGATTATGCAGCGACTGTCCAGTTAATTAACGCAGCGGCAGTAACCCAAGAGCAAGCTGAGGCGCCAGTTGCTGAGGAAGTCGCAAGCAAAGCAACACCGAAGGCTGAAGAAGGGCCGCGGCGTTCGTAATGACGTCGATGCTACGCCCACTCGACACAAGATGTGAGGCACGTCGCCGATGATTTATAGGAGATTTGCCCTTTCTAACTGCGCAAGCGATCCAATATTTATCCACTGCCCATGATAAACCTCCCCCGTTAGCCATTGCGCATCGGCCCATTGTCTTAAAAGGGGGCCAAGTGGGTATCGACGCCGAGGTAAGTTTTGAAAAAGACGGGGATGAAAGCAGGCAATGTTGCCAAAGGTATAACGTTGAGGATGATTGCAAACCAAGGCTTGTGTGTTTAATCCAAAGTCGCCTTTTGGAATGCTTTCGGAGGTTGGTGCCAATACCAGATGTGCAGGATAATTGGGGTGTAGCTCAATGTGTTCAAATGGGTAGTCAGTGAACAGATCTGCGCTTAGGGTTAGAAAAGGTGCGTCGCCTAAAAAGGGTAAGGCTTGAATGATAGCCCCAGCTGTTTCTAGGGCGCCCGGGGGTTCGGGGGAGTAGGTGATGCGAATACCGAACTGGGCGCCTTGTTGAAGATGCTGGCGAATTTGGCCGCCTAAATGGGCATGATTAATCACCACATGGGTAAAGCCTGCCGCTGCTAAACGGCGCACATGGTGCTCAATGAGCGGCATGCCTTTGACTAGGCACATGGGCTTAGGCATGCGGTCCGTTAAGGGACGTAAGCGTTCTCCACGCCCCGCTGCAAAAATAAGGGCGGTTTTGATCATGGCAGTTTGACCCGACTTTGCATGAATTGATAGAGATCCTTGAAGAGCGGATCAGTTTCTAAATAGGCCGTCACGTAGTGTAGCGTAAGGGGTAAGTTTTGTAGATAGCAGGGTTTACTATCTCGAATGGCCAGCCTTGAAAAAATGCCTAATACCTTGAGATGTCGTTGTAATCCACAGTGATCAATGCACTGTGTTAGCGTGGATTGATCGATATTGGGTATCGTTTTCATATGGTTTTGATGAAAATAAGCGACCCAATCGCTGACCTGCTGTTGCGGCCATTGAATGTAACAGTCTTTGAGTAAAGAAACTAAATCATAACCAAGCGGACCTATCATGGCATCTTGAAAATCAATGAGGCCTAAAGTGTTATTGGAGAGGCACATGATGTTTCTAGAGTGATAATCTCGATGGATAAATACACGGGGCTGTTGTTGAAGCTGTTCAATGATGCACTCGAAACTGTGATGCAATAAGGCGGTTTCGTCTTCACTCAGGGTTAAATTTAAGTAAGTTTGTAAAAACCAATCTTTGAAAAAAGAAAGCTCCAGGTGGATGTGAGCTGCATCAAACTGCGGAAGGGTTTGTAGTGAGTGGGGACTCAGATGTTGTAATTGTGCAAGCAGGTCTAGTGCTTGTAGATATCTTTTCTGGGTGTTAGTTGGGGTGATAGGGTCAAGTAAGAGTTGATCACCAAAATCAGAGAGCAGTAAAAAGCCTTGCTCGATATTTTTTTCTAAACAAAGTGGGACACAAATATGGGCTTGTGCTAGTAACGATTGTACAAAGAGAAACGAGGTTAAGCTCTCGTGCTCAGGGGGGGCATCCATGACAACATACGTTTTCTCTTGGACGTGAAGCCGATAATATCTGCGGAAACTAGCATCTCCTGCGAGGGGGCGTAGGGTGAATCCTTCAGAGAAAAGTGCGGATAACCAGTTGTTCAGTGTTTGTTCCCTTGTTTGCATGTTATACTCTTTTTCCTTTTTTTCTGGAATGGAATGAAGGATCACTATGTAGGGTGGATTAGGGCCACCAGGCCCGTAATCCACCTTTGAATTAGCCAAGTTGGTGGATTACGGCGCCGGGGCGCCTAATCCACCCTACATGCTGAATCGTTACGATTTTAAGGCATTTTAGTGTGTATGAATAGAAAAATCCTACTGTTTATATTGCTTTATTGGGGAACCAGTTTGCTTCAAACCGCGCTGGCCGAACCCTTATCCGTTGAAGTGATTCAAGCCTGCGTGATGCCCTCTAAAGCAAGACTCAGTGCGGCTGAGCGCCTACGTATTGCAGAATGCTTAGATTGGCAGTCTGACCCTGCACCCGGGATATGTTTGGGGCGTTATGTGTTTGCAGAAGAAGCCGCTTTAGCTGACAACAATGAAGTGCAGTTGGAGGCGGATGAGGTGTCATTGCGTCAATCGGGACGCTCTGTTTTTCGTGGCAAAGTGAAAGTAAAGCAACAAAATAAGCAATTACAAGCCAATACGGCGTATGTGTACCGAGATGTAAAAAGTGGGGTGATTCAGCGTATTGTTTTATTAGATGGGGTTCGTTATGTGTCTCCAGAAGGTCTGGTGATTGCCCAAAAGGCCATATACCAGCCACAGGATCAAACGTTTCAAATCGAACAAGCGTTATATCGTTTATCGGTGAGACGTCATGGTGCGCTACTCGATGGTTGGGGGCGTGCGCAATCATTGCAGAAAACCAAGCAGAATCAATTTATGATGGCGCATGCGACTTATACGCATTGCTCGCCCTTAGATAAAGCCTGGGAAATTCGTGCAGGCTCACTTGCACTCGATCAAGCAAACAACATCGGCACCGCAAAAGACGCTAGCCTGAATATTTATGGTGTGCCGGTTCTCTACTCTCCCTATATGAATTTCCCCTTATCTAAAAAAAGAAAATCAGGGTTTTTAATGCCAACCATTGGGTCGACCACGGTGGGAGGGATTGATGTATCGATGCCTTATTATTTGAATTTGGCGCCCAATTATGATGCGACCTTGATTCCTCATTTGTATACCAAGCGGGGGTTGATGTACGGCGGGCAAATGCGTTACTTGACGTCACAAGGGAGTGGGATGTTTTTGGGGAATATTTTGCCCCAAGATCGCTTATACGGCGAATTTTTAAATCAAAATACACCGCAATATCCCTCGCTTGCAAACCAATCGACCAACCGCTGGGATGTGCAATGGTCGGATCAGCGTGAGATATTGGATCCTGCACTGACATTTCGGGCCGATGTGCGACAGCTGTCTGATAATTATTATTTACAAGATTTTAGTACGAATTTAGGAACAGTCACCGAACGACAAATTTTAAGACAAGGGGCATTGGACTATAATACGGATCATTGGTTATTGAATGCGCAAGTACAGAGCTATCAAACTTTACATCCCTTGAATGAAACGCCAGTGGCCAATGCCTACGATCGACTGCCCCAACTGTTGGCCATAGGCGAATATGGTGGGCTTCCTTTAGGAACGCGGTTTGATTTAGATAGCGCGTTTGATTATTTTCATTGGACGAATGCGGCTATACAGAATCCCGATGCGGCAAGATATCACTTGAGTCCACGATTGGCGATGGAGCGTCGCAGATCTTGGGGGTATGTGACGCCATCTGTACAATGGGTGGGGAATGCCTATTCGTTTTCGCAAACGCCCTCTACCCCTTTTTCAGATGCGTATCTCAGTGTGCCGCGGTTTAATGTCGATAGCGGGTTAACGCTTGAGCGCTCAGTAAACTATGGCAAGCACTCTTTTTTACAAACCTTAGAGCCACGCTTATATTATTTAAATGTGCCCTATCAAAATCAGGCTCAAATTCCGGTGTTTGAGTCTGGCTATATGATTTTTACTGAAGAACAAGTGTTTAGAAACAATCGATTTTCTGGGTTTGACCGCATTGGGGATGCGAATCAATTGGCCTACGGCATGACAACAAGGTGGTTATCTGGGCAAACAGGGGATGAGCGCGCAAGTCTTGCAGTGGCGCAATTGGCGTATTTTGCAAATAGACAAGTGGGGATTTGCTCAAGCCCGACTGGGATCTGTCAAGACAATCCATTGACCTTGGGGTATTTGTCACAAACTGAGGCGTGGTCACCCATTGCTTCGCATGGGGTTTACCATTTTAATTCGTTATGGTCTATGGTGGGTGATTATGCCTGGGATCCTGCAACTAGTGCGACCAATAATACTCAGGTTGGGTTTCGTTATCATGCAGAGCAAAATCGTTTGTTTAATTTGGGGTATACTTATTTGGTCAATGGGGATTTGACCCAAGTCGGGACAACCCCCGTGCAACAGAATGCATTAAGCCAAATTAGTGCCTCTTATGCATGGCCTTATAATGATCGCTGGAGTAGCTTGGGCGCTTATAGTTATAATATGTCTAAACAATACCAAATGATGGCGTTATTTGGAGTACAATATGATAGTTGTTGTTGGGCCGCGCGTTTAATCGCTGGACAAACATTTAGAAACTTAAATGAAAATGCGTTTCCGCAATATACGAATAGCATCTTTTTTCAAGTGTTGTTAAAAGGGCTGGGATCGGTTGGAAGTAGTGATCCAACGACGGTACTGAGAACGTTTTTGCCGAGTTATCAAGATAGTTTTAAATCATGATGGGTATGGGGAGAGGGCGATGAAACGCTGGTTTGTAGGGTGTGGGTTATTGTTGGGTGTGGTCAGTGCAGTCATTGCGGCTGAACCGTTAGATCAGGTTGTAGCTCTTGTGAACGATGGGGTCATTACGTCTAGTGAGCTAGATAAACAGGTGGAGGTTCTGCGTCAGCAGTTGGCCGCAAAGCAAGTCGCCTTGCCACCAGAAGACGTGTTGCGCAAACAAGTGTTGCAACATCTCATTGATGTGGACTTACAGCTACAAATAGCCAAGCTTCAAGGGGTGCAAATTGATAATGCTGAACTAGATGACATTATTGATAAAATTGCCGAGAGAAATCACCTAACGCACGAGCAACTCAAAGAAGCGCTAGTCAAACAGGGAATGACTTGGACACAGTATCGCGAAAACCTTCAAAAAGAAGTGTTGATGTCGCGATTACAGCAAAAAGCGGTCGGGAGTGAAGTCACGGTCAGCAAAGACCAAATCGAATCTTATTTAAAGCAAACTCAGCGAGAACGTCTGGCCAATCAACAGTTATATCATGTGCAGAATATTGTGATTGCCCTCCCTGAAGCACCAACCACAGAGCAACTCACTCAAGCCAACGAAAAGGCGCACTTGTTATTGGAAAAAATAGGACAAGGTGCCGATTTTAGTCAGCTGGCTGTTGCCGAATCATCCGGAGAAATGGCGCTAGAAGGCGGCGATCTGGGAGAGCGCCATTTGGCAGAGCTGCCTGAAGTGTTTGCAAAAATAGTGATGGAGATGAAAGTCGGGGAAGTGAAGGGGCCGATTCGTACGGGAAATGGGTTTCAGTTACTGAAATTAGTGGGGGTGACCGGTGGTTCACAGCAACATCGCGTGACACAAACACATGTGAGACACATCTTGATTAAACCCAGTGCAAGTACGACCGCAGAAGAGGCGGAGGCTCAATTAAGCCACTTGTATCAGCAGCTGCGATCTGGCGGCGATTTTGCGCGTTTAGCAAAGCAATATTCGCTTGATCCGGTGAGTGCGATGAAAGGGGGCGATTTAGGATGGGTGACTTCAGGAGATTTGGTGCCAGAATTCGAAAAGGCAATGGAAACCTTGGCCTTGCATGTGGTGAGTGAAGCGATTAAAACCCGTTACGGATGGCATTTTATTGAAGTATTGGAGCGCAAGACCGTTGATGACACGGCGACATTCGAGCGTGAACAAGTGCATCAATTTTTGCAGCAGCGTAAATTCACTGAAGCCGTGCAGCGTTGGCAACAGCGTTTGCGAAGTGAAGCGTACATACAGATTGTTGATAAATCATTGGCATGAACAAGCATCTGCGTAACTGTGCGCACCCCACGTCATCCCGAGCGCCGCGAGGGACCTCCAATCAAATGGCATCGCGCCAATTCCAGGAGATCCCTCGCTGCGCTCGGGATGACGTGCGAGAAGTTACGCGCCCGCTTTTACTCACCAGTGGAGAGCCTGCGGGCATCGGGCCTGATTTATGCCTGCTGCTGCCCATGTCCTCATTAAACCATCCTGTGGTGATTTTGGGTGATCAATTTTTATTGCAAGCACGCGCTAAGCAATTGGGGCTAGATGTCTCCATTGCGCCGTATGATCCAGCCTCTCCTCCCACTCAAGATGAATTGATGTCCGGACACCACCTGTGGGTTTGGCATGTGCCAGTGAAGGCAGTCGTTGAGTGTGGGCAGTTGAATCCGCTTAATGGGGCCTATGTGTTGCAATTATTAGAGCTGGCTGTGGATGCTTGTTTGCGTGGGCAGTTTGGTGCATTGGTCACTGCACCGGTGCATAAAGCGGCAATTAATCAGGCAGGATTCCCTTTTTCTGGGCATACTGAATGGCTTGCTGAGCGCGCAGGGGTTGATGAAGTCGTGATGTTATTAGTGTGTGAAGCCATGCGGGTTGCGCTAGTGACGACTCACCTGCCTTTATCACAAGTGGCAGCCGCGATCACGAGCCATCGCTTGGTGCGCGTGATTCAAGTGGTTGAGGAAGGATTACGCACCCAGTTTGGTATAGCGCAGCCGCGTTTATTGGTCGCAGGGCTCAATCCTCATGCAGGTGAGTCTGGGCATTTAGGCCGAGAAGAAATCGATATCATTGAGCCTGTTATTCAGCGTTTTAAGCAACGTGGGATGGATATTCAAGGTCCGCTGCCGGCAGATACATTATTTACCCCCACGGTATTGAAAGAGTCGGACGCAGTTATCAGCATGTATCACGATCAAGGTCTTCCTGTTTTAAAATACGCAGGATTTGGCGAGGCTGTGAATGTGACGTTGGGTTTGCCGTTTATTCGCACATCGGTCGATCATGGTACCGCGCTGCCTTTGGCAGGAACTGGGAACGTGAGGGTGAGCAGTTTGGTTGCCGCATTGAAACTGGCGGTTGAGTTAGGGACTCATCGGAGGAGTGTTGTATGAAAATCAGTTTGGTGGTCGTGGTGGATGAAGCAGACGGCATCGGGTTTCGTAATCAATTATTATGCCATCTTCCCGCCGATTTAAAACATTTTAAACACATGACCACCGGGAAACCCATTTTAATGGGGCGCCAGACCTTTGGGTCGATTGGACGCCCATTGCCGCAACGAAGAAATATCGTGTTGACTCATCAAAATCTAGGTATAGACGGTGTCGAGTGTGTCTCATCACTAGATACCGCTTGGGACTTATTGCAACATGAGCAAGAGGTGATGGTTATTGGCGGGATGCGGGTCTATGAACAAACCCTGCCGTTGGCAGCATCTCTCTATCTGACGAGGATTCATCACTGTTTTGAACAAGTTGACGTTTACTTTCCTGCGTTGGAAGCCAAGGCGTGGCAAGTGGAGATCCTTGGTGGGGCTGAGGCTGATGAAAAAAACCCTTATGCGATGACGTTTTATTGCTATAACCGCCTTTGAGATCACGGGGTGGTTGTGGTCGTTGTGGGGTGGACAAAGGAGCCTTGCGATGAACTTGCAGGTTAGCGGGAAGCTCCAGGGCGACGTGCCCACCACCGCTCCGAGCCACCGGTGGGCACGTCGCCTGAGGCGATACAGATCCAGAACCACTCGCACAATACAATTGCACAATCAAACTCAATGCAAATGCAGCAACTGCAACGCAGCTAGAGACGAATAAAGCACCGGCCAATACCGTCATGCCCATCAGCGCAAAGTGACCAAGACCCAACACCGCAAAGCAAACAGCAAAGGCGAGGCAGGCAAAACCAATGCCGTATAACACGCGGGTGATCGGGGAGGTGGGTGAAGAAGAATATTGCGTTGCCTTAGGGGGGGCTCGTCGTAATCGTATGTGCCTTGGCTCACTGGGCAATGAGGGCTGTTGGGTTGAGATCAAATTTTCATGAGTAGAAAATGATGAAAGGTAGGAATCAGATCGCATGTCATCTTGACCGCGGCGAGGGTTCTTTTGTTGCGCTCGTGAGTGGTTACGGAAAATCTTCTTTTGGTTTTGGAGTAATTCTGTTGGAATAGATGATGCGTCGCTATCATCACCCTCATTATAATCCTCTGACACTTCAGTACTCTCAGATGCTGTGATAGCCGGAAAAGAGAGTTGCTTTAATCGCTCCAGTTGATTATGTATGTCGGCAGGGAGATGATTAATGTCTGTGAGAGCGATGTGATATATCTCACCCAATCGTTGAATATAAGGAATGCCCTCTAAAAAATCACAAAATTGAGTGATGAGAAATTGTTTTTGTTCTGAAAATGCACTTTCTGTCATCGTAAAAGAGACATCTTTATCTTCGAGGTCAAGGCTACCTTGAATCAGTGCGGCTAAGCGTGCCTGTAAAGTTTGGACTAAGGTCGTCGCTGCAATCTCATGCATGCCTTTCTTGATAGTTTCTAGTGCGTTGGGTTCAGTCGTGTCTGTAGGTGATAGAAACTTAAAAAATTCTTCGACTTCGTTTAGTAAATCTTGTTTTATATCCTTGCTTAAATGGTTTCTGATGTATTGTTGTGCAATCAGCTGAATGAGACTGGCGGTGATATGTTTTATTTTTTCTATATTAAGATTGTGAAGATGCTGCTCTTGTTCTTGAAGTTTGATGCGAAATTGTTTTAATAAAGCGCCAGGAGGAAGGGTGACATCAGCTGCAAAAGAAAAAGTGGCGGCTATTTCTAATTCAAGATGCTCTTTATTTACAAATCCATCGATTTCGGGGAGGAATTCGGTTAAATAAGTATCTGTGTGTTTTAGATAATGTACGATTCTTTTTTCTTCTATGCCGAATAGCCTTTCGCGAATGATTTCAGGCATGAGGTTCCACCAGCTTTGTTCTTTACCCAAGAGTTGATATGTGGTGTTGTTAAAACGTTCATAGATCTTTTTGTGCTTGTCGATTTGCTGATAGAGCAACAAGGGATTTTTTTGAAATTGTTCTAAAAACTCAGGTTTAAATGAGGTGCCATGTGTTTGTAGAAATTGAATCAGTTTGGTCATCATGAGTTGTTGAACGAGCGTTGTTTTATCGGTGATGTCATCAAAATCAGCTGTACGTGCTTGATTTTTTAAGTTACCACTGCCTGTCCCATGGTGTCCCGGAAGACTTAAATAACTCAGCTTAGTTTGTGGTGAAACAGCTTGAGGGACAATGGGTTTAAAGCATCGAGTGCGTTCATTTTTATAATAAATAAATTGAGCATCGTTGACGATGGGCGGTAGGGTGTAAAAACGGGGATCAGTCCATCGTGTGTAGCCTTTGGTCCCATTCCAACTTCCACCTGGGACAGGGTCAATGGCAAACAAATTAAGTTTAAAATCAGGATGCTGCAGTTTTTCTTTGATCTCAGATAACTGGACGTTTAAAGACGATAGCTCTTCTTTATGTTCACGTAGATATGTACTTATTTGGGTGTTGTTATAAGGCGGGGTCGTTTCAAGTAAAGATTCATGCTTAAGTAAAAATTCATACAAAGTTTGCGTTGAATCTGCTGCATTTTTGATAGCCTCTAATGCATGTGTGGTCAGAATGGCCGCACATGCCCCTCGACTATGGGCAATGATGTTAACGGTGGTTTCACCACGCGAAATCGCGTCAATCAGATTGACCAACTGTTTGGTGGTTACATCTGCGACGTCTGATCCTAGGTTATCCGGCCCATTAATATAGGTTGATGTGTCGCCAGATGAAGACTTTACTGCCGAAGCTTGTGTTGTCGGAATCGAGGATTGACCGATGATTCCATCATGAATCAAGCTAAACGTTTCAAAGGCGTCATATCCTTCAGGAGCAACAACGGGCGGGGCATCACATTGGGTAAATGAACCCGTGCTATCAAGAGAACCGACATTTGTTGCGCTGCTATCTGAGAATTTCGTACGAGCGTACTGGGTCGCAGTTCCTGCACCAATGTTTGCATGTGGCATAAGCTGGGTACTCCATCTGAGACAATATATGGAGACATTGTATCATGTTGTTACTAATTTGTACATTAATTTATTCCGCTTGTAGCGGCAAAGTAGAAATGTCCCCTTTTGGCCCCATCGAGTCTAACCTTAAAAGGTTACCTCATGGATGGGAGAGCAATTATGCTACAGGGGTTATTAACTATGAGCGCCAAAGAGTTAAAGCGATTATCCGTAGTTCA
>JAPLRL010000043.1 GCA_026399205.1 Gammaproteobacteria bacterium | reverse complement strand
CGCCCAGCACGCCACTGTTGAAATGTTTCTTCTACTGACGCCAAAGTTAGATCGTTCATGCGGTAAACCTCCGGTATTTAAGAAGGTTGTACTCTACAAAATCATGTTAACCCTGTCACACAGCCTTGCCGAAAGGTCACAATTATACCTTTACATTTACGAACTCTGGCGGCACAAATGCAACCATCACCTCTGCTATATCAAGCCATCCGGGTTACAGCACAACGTGTGTCGCTAGTTTATCTAAAGATGGGGGAACCTGTACCATCAGTGGCACCTACACGCCCACATCGTCGACTCCGTCACTGCAGTCAGTTATAGGCACTTTTAGCTATGCCGAAGGCTCTCCTATTGCTCTCACCACCAGCACCACAGTTGGAAATACAGCAGGGGTTCAAGGTTTAATTATCACCGCCTTGCCGCCAGTCATGGTCGATTCAACTAGCGCGAGTTATGGCTTTAAATTTTGTAATGGAAATCCAGCAGATACATCCATTACCATTACATCATCATCTGTGGTTCCCACCGCAGGAACAGTAACGCTCGACCCAGTCGCCAGTAATTGTACCGCCTCAAGCACGCTTCCTGGCGGAGGAGCATGCTGTCAAATTGTCGGGACATTGCCAACATATAGCTATACTGCCCCAGCAACAACACCAAGCAATCCTAATGTATCCTTAACCGCAACATTAAATTTTACCTATTTAGGTGCGCCAGGGGTTGCAACCATTTCCAGTGATACAGTGATTACGACCTCACTCCCCACAGACAGAATCTTTAATGTAAGCAATTATTGCGCTTTTGATATATGGGTCTCTATGAGTGGTAGCGCGGTGCCAGCAGGAGATTATACCTCCCCCTGTACGTGTCCAGGCGGAGCAGCAACATGTACCCCAGGAAGCTGTCCTGCTGGCGCATCTTGTAATGTAGCTAAGGGATGCTTTTGGCAAAACTACCCACCGTCTACGGGTAACAATAAATTAGTAAAATATTCGGGTTCTGGGTCCCCTGCTACCTTACAGTTTACGATTCCGAGCAGCATTCATCCTGATAGCACTACAAAATGGAGCGGTGGTATTTCAGCAAGCACCGGATGTAATGGGACAGATGCGTGTTTACAGGCCGGATGTGGTAATGCGGGCGGAAGTACGTCTTGTGCACCAGGCACTGGCTTTGATACCCCCTCTAGTCAAGCGGAGTTTACCTTGATTCTTAATAATGGAGACAGTTATGACGTCACCGCTATTAATGGGGTACACATTCCTATACAAATGTCTGCGACCCAACCTGCCTTGGTGAGTAACTATGATTGTGGGGCCGCAGGCGGAAATCCGGCAACACCGGGATTCGGCGCCTGTATTTTTGATAATGCGGTGCTACCCACGCACCAATATTATTGGGTGTTGCCACCCACCGGAGGGGGGGCTGGAACATGCACGATTGCGGCGCCTGGAACCTGTGCTTCTGGATATTTATGTGGCATTACCTCACCCCCTGCATCCGCTTCATTTGACGTGGCCTGTGGAGAATTTCTAGGATTTTTTACTGGGGACCAGATCTGTGGTTCAGCCAATGTGCCAACAACCATTCGACAGCAATTTGAGTGTGATGTGCCATTAAGCGCACTCACGACGCCAACTGGCCCTACGTTTAGTCCGACGCCACCGGGACATACATCCCCTTCCGTTTTACAAGACTTAATGCTTTGTTCTGTAGCGGCAGGTTACACTGGACCGATTTTTAGTACCTGTTACGCCGTGTATGACAGTAGTACTTATTCACCGCAACAAATCTCATCGTGCTGTGGATGTGTAGATTGGTGGACGCAGTCCTATAATGGCGCACCAGTACTAGCAAATAGCGATACCGACACCTGTGCTAAGTATGGTCCTAATAATAGTGATCCTGTCTGGGATGCGCATATTAAAAACACCTTGCTGTGGTTAAAGGCAGCATGTCCTTCCGACTATGTTTATCCTTTTGATGATAAAACCAGTACATTTGCCTGCTCAAACAATGGTGTCAATTCGCCCAATACGGTTGGCTATGACATTATATTTTGCCCTAATCAGGACTCAGGCTTACCAACGGGCATCACAGAAGGGAGAAGCACTATCGCCCCATGAGTGTCAAATAACTTGCACTAAGGCAATATTTTTGTCATACTGTCCTTAAATTTTAAGGGTGGTTTATGCCGAAACATTTACAATCTATCTTGCGCGAAAAAGTGCTAGTTCAGCGAATAGGCCCTAATCGACAAATCGTCCATATTGAAGTCTCTGTGATGGACGCTTTCCAGATCAGCGATATGCATGCTTTTTTTTCCTATGCTGAGCGCGTCATTGCCTATTTTAAGGGAAAGAATCCTGCAAAGATTGAAAGGAAAATTGGGATAGAAGGCCAGACCCCCACGTGCTCGTTTATAAAGCAAGAAGGCGATATTTATGCAATTTCACGCGACGTGATAGGAAGTGGACATTTTGGTCGCGTCCGATTGGCATTAAAAATTAATCATCCTACAGATACCAACTTGTATGTCATTAAAGTACAAGCCATTAAGCCTAACGATGCTTTCCACGATAACCTGATTCAGACAGAGGCGAAAATAGGCGGTCTCATCGGCTATTTCTTACATCCTATACTGCAGCGAACCGATGTTGGGAAACATCATAACAACAAGTATTATGCTATCTCTTTGTACGGAGGAATTACCTTAACACAATGGTTGAAGAGCAAGACGTGCTCAGATGAAGTGTATTTAAAAATAGCGATTCGCGTCTGCGAACAAGTGCATGCATTACATGAAAAAGGATATGCGCATGGTGATCTTAAACCAGACAATATATTAATTAATCCTAAAACACATCAAGTGATGTTGGTTGATTTTGGACTGATAACTCCGCTGAGCCTTGACTCTACCCTGATAACCATGAAAGGTTCGTTAACTGCCCTCCCTTTCTTTCCGACAGATCAGGTCCATACATTTAACAAAAGAACACTTTTATGTCGCATGCAATCTCTTGGAGTCGTGCGTTTAGAAGCACTTGCTTTGATGCGTTTACTAGATAGTCCTTTTTCTGGATCTTCCGCTCCTCCTTCGTTGTTATCAACGTATATTTTGGATACAGCATTGCACGGATGGATGAGCACGAGCACTCCAGAGCAAGTCAATTCAGCACGTATTCAGACATCTTTAGAGGTCTATACTTTTTTGTTGCTTTATTTTTATGAGTCTAACTGTCATTCGATATCAACATTAACGAAAGAAACGCAGCAGACGATTGTAGATATTCACATGGATGATAATGTGACGCATGAGATGAAGATAAAATTTATTGGCATGCAAATAAAACCGACCAACGGGATCGTAAAACGAAATCCATTGACGCGTTTCAGTCAGTCATCTCTTGAGGGAAGTACCTCCGCTTCTCCGCTGACACAAACACCACACAGTAATAGAGAAACCCCAACGGCTTCGTTTATTCTGCAGCAGGGATCTCCGTCTCGATTTGTGATGGGAGGGCGTGTACGCCCCTCTAGTTCCTCCTCTCTTCTTTTTTTTGAAACCTCTATCCCTCGATCTAAGCCCAGTGTGACGAAAAGATCTGTGGATGATCTGTTGCAAGAAGGGAGTATACGGCCCTATTAGACTAAAATCGCACAATATGTTATATATATGTGATAATAATTTTTTAGATGAATTTTAACGCTATAAAACAACATTTCCCTGTCCTCTCAACAACTTATACATCTCTACATGAAAAATACAATACTCAGCCGTAAGGTTGAAAAATGAATTGACAACACACCATAGTCATGTAGCATGAAATGTCATAACAATAATAAGGAACGTACCATGAAATATATACTACCCCTCAGCTGTATTTTTAGTGCTTCTATTCTGTTATCTGCATGTCAAACCAATTCCTTGATGAACCCCTTGATGCCCGATCATCTCACAAAGGCACAATGCATTGAAGCTGGCATCACGTTCGACCAAAATGAACTTGCTGCTGCAAGACTGGCTAAAAAAAGAGCTACAACGCCGCAAGTAAGACATTACGCAAACTATATACATAACCACTACACATCTGATTTACATAAAAAATTAAACGTCGTTCGCAAAGAACACATTAAACTAGAAACAAGCAACACGACCAGCGACCTTCAAAATCGTGGCAAAAGTGAAATGGCGAGATTAGAAGCATCAAGCCGCGCTGACTTTGATAAGAATTACATCCATGAAAGCATCAAAGATCATGAAGGTGCAATTGAGTATTTTGATGGCGCACTACGCAACGAAACGGACCCACATGAGATTCACCGGTTAAAAGAATTACGTAGACAAGCTGAAGTGTGCTTGAAGAAAGCTCAGCATATTAACCAAAATATGGGTCAGTAGTAGATAGTCGCTCGCTTCATATCCGAGCCGCGACCATTAGGGAGTGGAACTGTTAAAACGTCCGCTCCCTAACGGTCGCGGCTCGGATGCTTCGATCGTTGAATATAACTTTTTTTGATAAACTCAGTTGCTTCAGCTACCGGTAAAGGCCTGCTAAAATAATACCCTTGGATTTGGTCGCAACCATACTTTTTTAAAAATTTCAGCTGTGCTTTTGTTTCCACCCCTTCGGCAATGACCTGATAACGTAAACTACGCGCCATCGCAATAATTGCGATCACGATTGCCGCATCTTTCGGATCAGTTGTGATATGACTTACAAATGAGCGATCAATTTTTATGATGTCGATTGGAAACAATTTTAAATAACTTAGAGAGCTATACCCCGTACCGAAATCATCAATAGATATTTTAAGCCCCATTTCTTTCAGGCTTCGTAAAATTTGAATATTATTTTCCGGATTATACATCAACGCACTTTCTGTTAATTCAATTTCAAATGAATAAGGATGAATATTTGTTTCAGATAGAACTGCTTCCATCACCTGTAACAGTCGCTTATTTAAATTTCTCACAGATAGGTTGATGGATACATTAATGGTTGGCAACCCCATCATTTGCCATGCTTTATTTTGCAAACACGCTGTTTTTAATACCCACTCACAAATGGGAATGATTAAATCACTATCCTCTGCGGCATCAATAAAACCATTAGGCAATATAACAGCATCGGGTCTTTTCCATCGAATTAGCGCTTCCATCCCCACAACCCGCTGGGATATTGTCTCAATTTTAGGCTGATAGTATAAAATAAATTCGTTATTTTCCAGGGCGTTACGTAAATTATTGAGTAAAACACCACGGTTTTCGGCTTTGACTGTCATTTCAGGCGTGCAAAACTGAAAGGTATTTCGGCCTTTTTCTTTGGCCGCATACATGGCAATATCTGCGCTCTTGATTAAAGATGATACGGTATTCCCATCTTCAGGGAAACGACTAATCCCAATGCTTGCGGTCATAAAAAACCCCGCTTCTTTCATCATGCGCTGACTGGACAGTTGGATCTGCAAAGCGTTTATGATTTCAACAATCACTTTTTTTGAGCCAACATTAGACAGGAGAATAATAAACTCATCTCCGCCTAATCTACTCACCAGGTCTTGCTTTCGAATACAGCTAGAAAGCCGTTGCGACACCTCTTTTAATAAAAGATCACCTGCTTGATGGCCCATAGAATCATTCACATATTTGAAATTATCTAGATCTAAAAATAAAATAGCTAATTTTTCCTTACTTTTCTTTGCGCTCGCCAGTGCCCCCTCTAAAAATCGCTCAAATATGAGGCGATTGGATAGTCCTGTTAATGCATCATGTTCAGTCAGATATGACATTTGCTCTTCAATATGCTTTCTCTTCAGGAATACACCAAACTGAATACCAATCGATTCAAACCATAATAAAAAATCGCGATTAACTTGAAAGGTATTTTTGCTAAAAAACTCAATGACACCGAGGATTTTATCCTCATACAGAATAGGAAAAGCGATCGTGGTATTTAACCCAATCTGAGTAATGAATTCATGGCGCAAAAAACTTTCATCATGCAATATATTGGTTTTCCATAGGGCCTTACGGTTTTTCCAAACTTTACCTGGCGAATCCGCGCCGAGTGAGAAGCTCATGTTCATACATGTCTGTTGAAAAACATCATCTTGTATTTGCGGCATTTGCCAAGTTCTTGTGCAGCGCAATACATTGTTTTTTTTATCAACAGCCCAGATCACACCGCAATCCCATTGCAAACGTTCGCAAATTATTTTTAAAATTTTTCCTGTTGCCACAAATAAGGTCACAGCTTCAGCCAAAGTCGATGCGATTGAATATTGTATCTCTAGATGCAATGCTGATCGTTTACGCTCTGTAACGTCCCACAAGATGATATATGTTGCTGATTGATCTTGATATGAGAAAGGCGCCCCCACCATTTCAACATCAAGAATATCACCCTTGAAATTTTTTATTTTGCCTTCAATAGGAAGCATGGCGTCTGAATTTTTATTTTTTTCTGTATATTGTTCGATGATTTTTTGAGAATCGATCAGAAAGAAATCATCAAATGAGAGTGTGAGTAAATCCTCTATTTTCTTAACCCCAAGCAATTTAAGCGCGGCACGATTCGCATAAACAAGCATTTTATTTTGTTTTATAAAAATAGCATTCGGAGAAATATCAACCAATGTCCGATATTGGATCAATGACCTTGAAACAGCGAGATGGACTTTAACCAGATCGAGTAAATAAGAGGGCTCAATCGGCTTTAATAAGAAAATGGTAAACCCGGTCAATTTAGACTGAGGGTCCAATTCAACTAAAAATCCTGAGAGTGCAAAAATGGGAATAAGTTGAACATGAGGTAACGCTCTTAATTTTTGATTTAAGGTCAACCAATCCATATCATGTAAAATTAAATTTTGGATAATTAAATCAAAGAACTGTGTTGAAGCTTTTTTTAACGCTGAGGCTGCATCGGCTGCCTCAACAACAGTATAGTGCTCGCTTTCTAACGTTAACCGCAGCGCTTTACTAGAAACCGGGTTATCTTCAATAATTAAAATCATGGGCACACTCATATGCTCACCATTCATTACCTTTATGTATTAAGTATAGCTGCTATTTCTAAACTGCACAGGCAGCTGTGTCTAAATGACAGAACAAGATAGTCTAAATACGCAAGCGCTAGGTTGCCCTGAATACTCTAGGTGGAAAAATGTAAAAACGTTAAGTATAGTCTATAGTTAACTCAACTCACTTTTAAAGGAATACATCATGCGAATCTTAAAAGCCTTACTCAGTACCCTTGTTGTGTTAGCCGTTGTTTTTGTCATTGGTGGATTTTTTATTCCCGCTGAATGGACCGTGTCGCGCTCAATTATGATTCATGCGACTGCTGAAAATATTTATCCGTTTGTAAAAAATTTCAAAAAATGGGAAAAATGGTCTCCCTGGAGTGCTTCTAAAGACGCCTCTTTGAAATACACCTATGAAGGCCCTAAAAGTGGGGTTGGGGCGAAGCAAAGCTGGACCAGTAACTCCATGGGTAAAGGCTGGATGCAGTTTACCGCAGCTAATCCACAAACTGGTGTTGCTTATGATCTGTTCATTGACATGGGCAGCTCACAATCAACTTTACATGGCCAGATCAGTTTTTCTCCTGAAGGAGAGAACACAACCGTCACGTGGACAGATCAGGGAAACTCTGGCGATAGCTTTGTGAAACGCTGGATGAGCCTTGCATTAAGATTCATGCTTGCAAAAAACTTTGATACGGGCCTTGCAGATTTGAAGACTTTGGTTGAGAAGAAATAACGCCGTTCATTCCTCACTGCTATCTTAACGACGGCATGAAAACGTAGGGTGGACAAAGGAGCCTCACACAGATGTTATCGGTTAGCAGAAACTAAAAGGCGACGTGTCCACCGGTCACGCGGACCCTCTGAAGCGCTCGAACAGTCTCGAGTGGTGGTGGACACGTCGCCAGAAAGAGCGCAGCTTTTCTAGAAACGCATCATGCGGCTCCTTTGTCCACCCTACCGAGGCGCTCTCTCCTTTACCCACAACAGTAAAATTGCGCCAACCAGCAAATACACAGGTAAAACAGAAAGTGCTGCATGGTAGCTGTGTAACGAAAATTGATGAACCCCATTGACGATTTTCCCTTCCCAGCCTAAATCCAATAGTTTACCGATTAAAGGCTCTGTCAGTGCATCAAGGACTGCATCGCTGGTATTAATCATGGCGATAACAGTAGCAGTCAGTGCTAACGAGTTCGTTTCTTTACCCATTGCAAAAACCAACATGAATGCGCCCAGCCCAAAACCAAATATAAATAACAAGCTACTTAATACAGCAATGGATGAAGTATGACCGTACAAGACTTGGGTAATCGCCGCACAAGAAACCAGCGTGCTTACCAGCATGACATACCGCCGATTGTTAAGTCGATCAGAGAGCATTCCCAAAATCGGGCTGCCTACACCTAAGCCAATAAACACCAATGAAATCATAGTGGCCGCTTGTGTTTTACTGAGATGATAGGCTTGCTCTATAAATGGGTTGCCCCAAAGCCCCCCAAAGACCGCAACGGGAGAAAAGGCCAATCCGCTATACAGCGTCAACAACCAATTTTGTTTATTTTTAAACACTTGAGCGAGTTCACTGAACGAAAAAGGAACGGTAGCTGTTTTTTGCTGTGATCCTTTTGGCGCATCGCGTACAACCATAAAAAATATCAATGACAAGCCAAATCCAACCAGGCCAACCATCAATAAACAATATCGCCAACCAAATATATCGATTAACCACGCCAACGGTGCCTGGCCAAACACGGCCCCTGCCATTGCGGCTGTCGCTAATAAACCACTGACAAATGCATATTGTTTAGGGGGAAACCAAACTGCGGCCAGCTTCATATAAGACACCGTTGCAAAAGCAACCCCCATCCCCATCAATGCCCTAGACATTCCTGCCATCCACGCGGTTTGGGATTGGGAAAATAACAAGACGCCTAATGAACAACTAAAAATAGCAAAAGCGGTGAGCCACCGGGGGCTATATTTATCAAGTAAAACCCCAACAAAGAGTTGTGTCACCATATAGGAATAATAAAAAGTCGCCGCTAAACTCCCAAGACCTGCGCCCGTTAACTGAAATTGTTGCATGAGCTGTTCAGTAATGATGCTTGGAAAAATTTGTAATACATATTTATAAAATAGAAAGCACGCGGCCAAACTCAAGACAACCACAGGGTAGGCCAAAACGACTTGGGAGGTGTTTTTCTTTGAAGACGATGACATGAATAACTCGATTTATTTTAATTTTATAGATTAAAAATAGGGATGGAGGTTAACACGTGTGTTTATATTTTACAATTCCAACGGTCAAATCCCAGCAGTTCGCGGTTAACTGGAAACTGTCATCCCCGCGCAGGCGGGGATGACAGCATTCGTGTTTAACTAGTGACTATCGCGGATTAAGGTTGGGAGACAGAGCTGTTTCTTGTTGTTGATCGCCTATCACGCCAGCCGGCAAGAAGCCTAAGCTTGAGAGCAACGCTGCAACATCAATGTCTTGTGATGGCTGTATCCCTCGCCACTGACCGCTCGATGCAGGCCAGGGGGTTCTTTGATCGCGTTGTGCTAACTCACGCTTTAGCTGAGCATTTTCATTTTTAAGCATTGTTGTTTCGGTTTGATATTGTAGAGTCAACGCGTTTAATCCTGTCATGAGACTTTGTAATTGTGGGGTTGTATTAGAGAACGTTCGAGTGAATGAATCAACTTGTTGTCTCAATTTCTGATTCTCCTTCTCAAGCTCACGAACCGTAAATTGAACGTCCGCAAAACGCTGCGCTGATTGAGCAACCATATCTTCAATGGATTGAGTCATATCTCTCTGCGCTTGATTAAGTCTAAGGTTTTCACTATGTAAGTGATGAAAAAGCGTGAGCTCTTCAACTGACGGTATAGGCATAGATTACT
This sequence comes from Gammaproteobacteria bacterium, assembly GCA_026399205.1. Lineage (GTDB taxonomy): Bacteria > Pseudomonadota > Gammaproteobacteria > Legionellales > Legionellaceae > 2-12-FULL-37-14. The sequence goes on along the minus strand of JAPLRL010000043.1, from coordinate 7,711 downwards.
CCAGTACAATTTGCGCACAGTGTACTCGGTTTATTCATTTTTTGCAAGCGCTAACAGACGACTTCACCGAAGATGAGCCCGCCTCAAGACGCGGCTCGCACGTCAGCCCGAGCCCCGGAGCCCAGAGCATTAGAATGAGCGAAACGTTGAGACAGGCTCAGCAGCAGCTCTCTTTTTATTTGGATTTTGATGTGCCGCATAAAACGCCAGCGCAAGAAAAGAGCGTGGCGCGCTGTAACAAGCAGGACTTTTTTCGGGATTCAGCGCATATCCGTTATTTTGTTTTGTTCTGAATAGGCCAAATGTCGTCAAAACATGGCAACCCTCAAGAGCGGTGGATGTTGCTTGAGTTTTTAAAATCAATTGCGTTTCGAGCTCTTTGGTGATCAGTTGCGTCAGGACTGTCGTGTTTTGAACAAGTGCTAGCTGGGTAACGAGATGTGAAAAGACAATTTTCAAGGAGCCACCCAAAGCGTGCTGATAGGTTTTGGCAAGCGCTATTAATACGTTATGGGTGTTCGATAAATTAACGGCATGTTGTTGGTAGACCGAGGCAATCATCTCAATGGCCTCATTGGGCGTATAGTTAATGATTTGGATGAGTGATTGTGTCAACGTGGCTAACTCCGTTGCTATATGCGGGATAGACGACGCATCATTAAGATATCGAGAGGTCGCAAGATGATATAATCTCGTTGCCTGATCTTCAGTAAAATGAAAGGTGTCTTTGAGTGTTGCAATGTGTGTTGTAGCAATCAGTTGTTGCAGCCTGAGAATGAGTTGATCCACATCCCCTTTTACCTCGTGAATCAAAATATCGATATCCGTTGTAAATTCCGGCAGCTGTTGGCGAAGAACGCTCATTTTTTTAAGAGTGAATTGGTAGTTTTCGGTAAATCGCCTTAAATGGGACTCTACTTCATGGCGCGTACACTCACGATGATGGATATCACCCGCAAAATAAACCGTCGACACATACCGGGCGGCGATTATCTCGTTAAGTGCAAAGCTTAAGGTTAATGCTTCGACAAGGGGATCAAGTGCTTTTTTTAAACATGAAGTCAGAAAAAAATGAGCGCTCGCATACCCTGCGAATGTCTCATGATAAAACACAGCCAACTGATGAGTCTTCGTGGACGTTGGGGATTGCACCCCAATGAACTCAATGATGTTTTTTTCAAGTGCAGTGAAATCTTCTAAGCGCGCCTGTTGTCTTCGGTGTCCTCGCATGTGACTCTCCGTCGTTCACGGTCAGTTTTGATATTTACAACATCAACGCACCAGAATCAATCTCTTTTGGATAACATTGAGGATTTCTTTAACTTGATCATCTGAGTTTCGTCTCTCATCCTCACTCTCCTTGCTACTGATACATTCCTTTCCTTCCTAATTCCATAGGAAGATGATCAGTCGCGATCCCAGTTGAATTTAATTTAATTGTCAACGCCAGTTTCTGATCTTTTTGTTTTAATGTTGCGCCCTTATGAACATGCAATCAATCCAGATTCCCACACCAAACACCCCCCAACCCAGTTACGAGTTGTGTATTTATACCTGACCTGTTACAGTTTGGATTGCTCTGTCAGGGACTGATTAGCGTCTATGTTAAAGATTTTAACACTCATGATGTATCTGTGTTTGGCTGCATGTATGATGGTCGGACCTAATTACAAAGAACCCCATAAAGAAGTCACCCCGCATTGGTTAACAAAAGGCCACAAAATCAGTGAAGCGCCCATTCAAGATAGTCATTGGTGGGATGTGTTTCACGATAAAACTTTAAGCGCTTTAATTCAGCAAGGCTATCAACATAACCTGTCTTTACAAAGCACGGCGGTACGCGTTTTACAAGCCAGAGCGAAGTTGGCGCAGTCTGTGGGGGAGCTTTATCCACAACAACAAGCATTATTGGGCAATTTTACTTACCAGCGTATTGGGGGCCAGTCTTTACAAGAGGTGTTGCCCTCTGTCTTTGATACCGCCCTATTAGGCCTTTCTGCCAGCTGGGAAATTGATTTTTGGGGTAAATACCGTAGAGCTATATTGTCAAATGATGCGGCATTTCTTGCCTCCTATGCAGCTTATGACAATGCCTTAGTCACCCTCACCTCTGATATTGCGACCGCCTATATTAATATTCGAACCACCGAAGAGCTCATTAGAATCACGAGTGAAAATATTCAAGTGCAATCGCTTTGTTTTAAAATTGCAACTGCCCGTTTCAATGCAGGGCAAACCAGTTTATTAGATGTGCAACAATCTAAAACAGAGTTATATCAAACCGAATCGCTGTTGCCCAAATATGTCGGTGAATTACAACGACAAAAAGATGCATTGGGTGTTTTATTGGGGACCACGCCGAATACCGTCGATGCCTTACTTCTTAAAAAATATGGCATCCCCAAAGCGCCTCAAAAAGTGGCTGTTGGGATTCCTAAAGAATCCTTGGTACACCGCCCTGATATTTATCAAGCACGCCTAGAAGCCATTGCGCAATCTGAAGCTATTGGTGCGGTGAAAGCTAATTTATTTCCTGCTTTTTCCCTGGTAGGGACCTTTGCGTTTGGCTCTAATACAATTCCACCGAATTCTCTCGGGGATATTTCGAGTTGGTCCAACCGTATCGTCACCGCAGGCCCCACGGTCAATTGGCCCCTCTTAAACTATGGTCAAATCACCAATGCGGTGCGTGAACAAGATGCACTGTATCAACAAACGGCTTTAAATTATATGAATTTAGTTTTAAAAGCCCAGCAAGAAGTGCAAGACAATATCACGCTCTTTATTGAAACCAACAGGGCTGAAAAATTATTATCCGTTGCCAATAGCTCTGCCATTCAATCGACCCATTTAGCCATGATTCGCTATAAAGAAGGCGAATCAGATTATACCGCGGTACTCGACTCAGAACGCCAGCAACTGCGTGTGCAGACCTCGCTCACCCAGGCAAAAGGTGATATTCCTAAAGCATTGGTGGCGCTCTATCGCGCATTAGGTGGTGGTTGGCAAATTCGCCACCGCAATGATATTGTTCCCCTGCCACTTAAAGATGAAATGGCGGCCAGGACAAATTGGGGATCGTTGCTGAAACAGCAAAATCATCAGCCCCCTATGACCAAAAATCAACAAATAAAAGAACTTTATCAACCCGATTGGTGATGCTTATGGCTAGTGACAAACGTCGTTTATTAAAAAAAATACTCATCGGCTGTATGCTGATTATGGTATTTCATTACGTCACCAAATGGCTGACTCATAAACCTCCTCAAGCGTCCCCCTACCCCTTGGTTGTCGTTCAAAAACCCAAACTCATCCAAATGACGGATTATGTGACACAAACAGGTACCATGGTCGCGTTTAACTCTGTTGACTTGGTTGCTCGAATCGAAGGGTATTTAAATGCCATTGAATTTACCGATGGGACGTTTATCAAAAAAGGCCAGGGTTTATTTGTTATTGAGCCTGAGCCCTACCTTGAAAAAGTAAAAGAAGCACAAGCCTCGGTTGTCATTGCAAAAGCGTCTTATGCTTATGCGAATGCAGAATTCCATCGCCAAAAAAAAATGTATACACAAAATGCCACGTCCCTTAATAATGTAGAAAAATGGCAAGCGCAGGCCGAAAAAACCAAAGCAGAAATTGATAAAGCAAACGCCAATGAAGTGGTCGCTCAAATTAATTATAGCTATACCCATGTGTTAGCCCCCTTTGATGGTCGCATCGGCCGCCATTTGGTAGATATCGGTAATTTAGTGGGTAATGGCGTGGCCACTGATTTAGCAACCATTGAGCAAATTGATCCTATCTATGCTTACTTTAATCTCAATGAATTAGATTTAATTAAAATTCGCAGCGCGGCGCGCGCCACTGCATTTAACCCAGAAAACCTTGCCCAAGTGCCCGTCGAAGTCAGCATGCAGGGTGAAACAGGGTTTCCACATAAGGGCAGCATGAATTTTGTTAACACAGGTCTTAATGCATCCACAGGCACCATGGAGTTTCGCGCCCTGTTAACCAATCATGATTACACCTTATTACCTGGTTTATTTGTTCAAGTCCGCATCCCCATTACCAAACCGAAGCCTCAACTCACCATTCCTGATGCAGCCGTTCAGTATGATCAAATTGGCGCTTATGTTTTGGTCATGGATAAACAACAGATGGTTAGTGTTAAACGCGTGAGCGTCGGCGTCCTTGAACAAGGGGTGCGGGCCATTAAAACAGGCCTAGACGCACAAGATGACGTGATCATTTCGGGCATACAAAATGCCGTTCCTAATCATCAGGTAACGCCTGTTCAACGTGAGAAAAAACCAGCATGATCTCTGAATTTTTTATTGAACGTCCAGTCTTAGCCAATGTCATCGCCGTATTATTCGTTCTATTAGGCGCAATTGCGATCGCCATTTTGCCGGTGTCGCAATATCCGGCCATTGTTCCCCCCACCATTCAGGTATCGACAAGCTTTCCAGGTGCCGACGCCAATACTTTAATTAAAACCGTAGCCCTCCCCATTGAACAACAGGTGAATGGGGTTGAAAAAATGCTCTACATGCAATCAACAAGCACCAACAGTGGGTCTTATAATTTAATCGTGACGTTTGAAATTGGCACTGATCTGAATTTTGCACAAATGCTGGTGCAAAATCGCGTTCAAGACGCCTTAGCCCAATTGCCAGAAGCGGTGCAAAAACAAGGGGTGTCTGTCCAACAAAAATCTACCGCCGTGTTGCAATTCATTACCTTGACCTCAGCGCACAATGAATATGATGGCTTATTTTTGAATAACTATGCCACCATCAATATGCAAAATGAATTAGAACGCCTGCCTGGTGTGGGTAACGTCGCAATATTTGGCTCAGGTTCTTATGCCATGCGCATCTGGCTTGATCCTAAAAAAATGTACGCCTTTTCATTAAACCCCAGTGATGTGCTCAATGCCATCAACAATCAAAATAAAGAAATTTCAGCAGGACAAATTGCAGCACCTCCTCTCGCAGATAGCCCGCCTTATCAGCTGACCGTGAATGTGCCCGGTCAGCTCACAAGCCCTGAAGAATTTGCCAATATCATCATTAAAACCAATGCAACCAAACCCAATCAAAAAGCAAATAGCAGCAGCAGTGCACAAGTCGTACGCATTCGCGATGTTGGACGTGTGGAGCTCGGCTCGTCTAACTACTCACAACTGTCTAAACTCAATGGCCAACCCGCGGCCGCCATTGGTATTTATCAGCTTCCCGGTGCGAATGCCCTACAAGTCGCTCAAGAAGTGCGTGACACTGTGGCAAAGATGGCAAAAAAATTCCCGCCCGGCTTACAATATAACATCCCTTTCGATACCACGATTTTTGTCAAAGCGTCTGTAGATGAAGTGTATAAAACCCTGTTTGAAGCGGGCATTTTGGTCCTTCTGGTTATTCTTGTGTTTTTACAAAATCTGCGGGCAACATTGGTGCCGGCAACCACGGTTCCGGTCACCATTATTGGCACCTTTATTGCCCTGTTAGCGTTAGGGTTTACCATCAATTTATTAACCTTATTTGCGTTAGTCCTCGCAATTGGAATTGTGGTCGATGACGCGATTGTGATTGTAGAGGGCGTCTCTCAACATATAGAAAAAGGCGTTGCCCCTAAACAGGCCGCGATTCAGGCGATGAAAGAGTTAATTGGCCCAGTTCTCGGGATCACTTTGGTCCTCATGGCCGTTTTCGTCCCCGCAGGGTTTATGCCAGGCTTAACCGGTGCGATGTACGCTCAATTTGCATTGGTCATTGCGGCCAGTGCGTTTATTAGTGCGATCAATGCCATGACCTTAAAACCAACACAATGCGCATTGTGGCTTAAACCCATTGACCCGAATCGGCAAAAAAATGCGTTTTATCGAGCATTTGATCACTATTATAGCCTCATCGAATCACGGTATTTAAACATGATGACTTCACTTGTCCACCGCAGTGGGCGTGTGTGTGTATTAGGCTTACTCTTAGTCGGACTTGCAATTTTTGGGTTAAGCCGCATTCCCACAGGGTTTATTCCGATTGAAGATCAAGGCTACCTTATTCTCAACGTCTTATTACCCGATGGCTCAACCTTAAAACGCACCGAAACGGTTTTAGACGAACTGAGATCCCGTGTTGCTAAACTAGGTGGCATTGACAACATCATTGCGATTGATGGTGTCTCACTGTTAGATAACAACACAAGCCTTGCCAACGCAGGGGTTGTTTATGTGATATTTAAAGACTGGAGTGTCAGAGGAAAAAAAGAAAATTTACAGGTGTTGTATAACGAGCTTAATGACATTGCGTCCAAAACGCTCGATGCCAAAGTGATGGTGATTGTCCCGCCCCCCATTCAAGGACTAGGCTTATCCGGTGGGTTTCAGATGCAGCTTGAGGTGCAAGATGGCACGTTTGATTATCAAAAACTACAAACCGTGACTGACGAACTCGTTCGTGAGGGCAATGACATGCCTCAACTACAAAAAATCATGTCACCCTTTCGTGCTTCTGTCCCACAAGTGTCTGCCCCAATTGATCGCACCAAAGCAGAAACATTGGGCGTTACTTTAGGTGATGCGTTTGACACCTTACAAACCTATCTCGGCTCTTCTTATGTGAATCTTTTTGCAAAATTTGGGCAGGTGTTTCAGGTGTATGTGCAAGCCGATGCGCCCTATCGGATGACCATGGAGGACGTGAAACATTTTTATATCAAAAATCAAATGGGCGAAATGGTCCCCTTTGGTACGCTAACAGATATTAACGCCGCCGTCGGGCCTGCCATTATTTCACTGTATAACCTCTATCCCTCAAGTAACATCAATGGCATTGCAGCAACAGGGTATAGCTCTGGCCAAGCGATTCAAACACTAGAAGAAGCAGCCAAACGTCTTTTACCCCCAGGGATTGCCTATGAATGGACGAGTACAGCCTATCAAGAAAAAGTCGCTGGCAACCTCAGTTATTATATTTTCTTATTATCATTGATTTTGGTGTATTTAATTTTAGCCGGACAATATGAAAACTGGTTCACCCCCGCGGCGATTTTGTTTAGTGTACCGCTCGCCTTATTAGGCACGGTCTTCGCGCTTAAAATTTTAGGCCTTGCCAATAATATGTATACGCAAATTGGTATTTTATTGTTAATTGCCTTATCTGCAAAAAATGCCATTTTAATTGTGGAAGTCGCGCGCGAACAACGAGAGTTTCATCAAAAATCGATCATAGACGCTGCAATTTTAGGCGCTAAAACTCGTTTTCGGCCTATTCTAATGACGTCTTTTGCGTTCATTATGGGCGTGATGCCGTTGGTCTTTGCAAGTGGCGCAGGGGCAAACGCACGCCGCTCGATTGGGATTGCAGTGTGTAGTGGTATGCTGGCGTCCACGTGTTTAGCGGTTGTGTTTGTGCCGGTATTTTATGTGTTGATACAATCTTGGCAGGAACGGAAGAAGTAAACCTTCTCCGATCTGTCCCCTCTCCCGCGCGCGAAACGATTATAAAACGCCTAATGCTGAACGCGGGGGAGGGTTAGGGAGGGGGTTTACGTTGACTATGTGATGCTTCCCCCTCCCCAACCCTCACTGCCATTAAGTTAAGCCGATTTGCCATTTTGGTAGATGGGTTGGCTTGACTCATGAAAAGAAAGTGCCAAGAAAACGCCCAGTCATTATTTTTGGCCGGAAAGATCTGTGTCTCAGGGTCCT
>JAPLRL010000069.1 GCA_026399205.1 Gammaproteobacteria bacterium | reverse complement strand
TGGGGAGGGGGTCAAGCTCAAAACGGTTATAACCCCCTCCCTAACCCTCCCCCGCGTTCAGCATATGAGTTTTAGAAAGGTTTCGTGCGCGGGAGAGGGGACTGATCGGGTTTAGCGTTAGCGCTTGCGGCTTTTGAACGCAGTCCGGAGTGCTTAGGCGGTTCGCAGTGCATCGGCATTAAGCCCGGTGGATGCTGCTGTAACTCACGACACGGATGAGGCTGCCGAGCACCCCGAGGCGACTCCTCACGACAGTCCGCAACCACTCTCGTGTCCGTTCCAGCTATCCACTCACCCAGTCTTTCTATCCCATACCCCATCATCAACACCGTAGTAGACACCACCCAAACGGCGGCTAAAAAGATAGCCAGGTGTGGGATAGCAAAGGCCAGCGCCAAACCAAAACCAATGGCAGTCATGATGAACGATGACCCCACGAGTGCCGCAACTGAGCTGCCATTTGACACACTAGGATCAACACTTTGCTTATTACCCAACACCAGTCCACACACGAGGCCGGTAAAATAGCCGATGTGTGCACGTCCACCCAAACGACCCAATGAAGCGAACATGGCCAATAAAATCAATATATCAGCAATCAGTGTGCCCACGATGGCGGCTAGAAACAACATGCCACCTCCGAGGTACTGTATGCCTCGGCCGATGGTGCGTAATGATTCTCCAATTACACTCATGTGTTCTCCTGTTTGATGGGTATATACACCAAAATCCCCACATGTTACCATATGATAATTAATTTCTCAACACAATGACTTATTGGTGCTCACTTTCCAGTACGAAGCCATTCACCCAGACGGGTATTCACTTAAAGGCCGGCTCGAGGCAGACTCGCTGCTGAGTGCGCGCAAGCAACTTCGTTCACTCGGTTACTTGCCGACCGAATTAAAAGAATACAAAAAACGCTCTTTTTCTTTTCAAACTGTGAATAAGCAAGACTTGGCCTTACTCACGCGACAATTAGCGACTTTATTAGCAGCCGGCATTCCCATTGAAGAAGCCCTGCTTGGCGTATCAGAACAAACTGAAAAACCCAAAGTGAAAGAGATTCTCACAGGGGTCCGTAATAAAGTATTAGAAGGCTTTAGTCTGGCTCAAGCGCTAGATGAATTTAACAGCTTTTTTCCCGAGCTCTATCGAACCACCGTAGGTGCAGGTGAGCAAAGCGGTCGCTTAGATAAAATTTTAGAAGATTTAGCTGATTACACTGAAAAACAGCAGGCCATGAAACAAAAAGTGCAACATGCGCTTACTTATCCTGTGATCATGATGGTGGTTTCTTTTTCAATCATCACCTTCTTGCTCGCTTTTGTTGTCCCTACCATGATTCAAGTCTTCACCGATAGCGGTCAAACCCTCCCCATCATGACGCGCATCCTCATCGATTTTAGTCATTTTGTGCAGTACTATGGCTTGTATGTCTTTGCAGTTTTTTTACTGCTTGCGCTGCTTGCGCGTCGCTTATTAAAAGATCCCAAACGCCACTATCGTTTTCATGTTTTTTTACTTCAATTGCCGGTGGTTGCTTATTTCATCAAAACCGTCAACGTCACACGCTATATTCACACCTTCAGCATGCTCTTTGCCGCAGGCGTCAATGTCCTGGAAACCATGAAAATATCCAGCCAGCTTGTGCAAAATCGACCAATGCGCGCGGCGTTTCAAGAAGCCGCTCACCAAGTTCGTGAAGGCCGCGACATTAGTTCTGCCTTAAAAGACACCCGCTATATTCAACCTATGGCCTTACATTTAATTGCCAGTGGTGAAAAAAGCGGATCGTTAGCCATCATGATGAAGCATGCGGCTAACCATTTAGAACAAGAGGTGAGTCGACTCATCGAAACCGGACTCTCTTTACTTGAGCCCATGATGATCCTTATCATGGGAGGGGTCGTGCTATTCATTGTACTTGCAACATTGCTGCCTATTTTTTCAATGGAGCAGCTGGTTGGATAACGGCCTTACGTCATCCCGAACACAGTGAGGGATCTCCTAATTTTGGCACAGTGCCATCGGCTTGGAGGTCCCTCACTGCGTTCGGGACGACGTGGGATTGGTTAATATTTAATTAAAAAGGAAATAACATGTCAGTTAAACAACAAGGCTTTTCACTCATTGAGATCATGGTCGTCATCGTTATTTTAGGTATTTTAGCCTCACTCGTTGTGCCTAAGATCATGAGCAGACCGGATGAAGCACGAGCGGTCAAAGTGAAGCAAGATATTTTATCTATTCAAAACGCATTAGATCTCTATAAATTAGATAATGGCGACTACCCCTCAACAGACCAAGGATTACGTGCATTAACCGAAAAACCAAACTCCGAACCCGTTCCCAGAAGCTGGCAGCCTTATCTTAAGTCTCTGCCGATGGATCCTTGGGGCCGTGAATATTTATATTTAAACCCAGGTGAACACGGCGAAATCGATATTTTCTCCTATGGTCCCACAGGCCAACCAGGAGGTTCTGGTAAAAATGCTTCGATTGGCAATTGGGATATTCATTAGATGAGGATCCCCTCACTCCCAACCCCTCTCCCCAACTGCGTTGAGGAGAGGGGAGCTATTTCATCAGGCTTCACCCTCATCGAGCTTCTCGTTGTTCTCCTCATTATTAGCCTATCGTTTACGTTTGCCATGGTGTCATTTGGCAGTTTTGGCACCAAACGAGAGGCTAAAATGGCGGCTGAAAAACTCCAGCATGTGATGTCATATTTACGAGAGCAAGCCATTTTAGATTCCTCTGAGCTCAGCATGATGTTCACGCAAACAGGCTATTCGGCGAGTCAATCAGGGGCTCATCCCCCATTGCCCTCCTTCACAACAGGTGCTTTTCCCAGCCACTTGAGCATTCACTTTCGCCCAGTTTCAACTCGCCTCACGGTTCAGTTTCATGCCTCAGGTGCCATGACCCCTTTTGCCATCGATATAGGCACCCGCGCCAATCCCACCCTCGTTCAATTATCAGGAAAAGCCAATGGCACGCTCCAGTTATCGTGATAAACAAGCAGGGTTCACCTTACTTGAGGTGTTACTCGCTTTAGCGATCATTGCCATTGCCTTCACTGCCCTCTATCAAAGTATTATCAGCAGCATTTTACAAACTCAACGTCTCAAAGAAAAAACCATTAAGCATTGGGTCGCGATGCAAGGCATTTCCATGATACAACTTGGTGCAATCGAATTATCATCCCAACAACCCGCCACCAAAAAAACCAAAATGTTCCACCACACCTGGTATTGGCAAATCACCCACCAGCGCACGCCGACCAAATCGATTGAACTCGTCACCATTAAAGTTGCCACGCACCCAACAGGCCCCTTTACTGATCCCCTTTACGCCTTTTATTATCCGCCTCATGTCGCCTCATAAAAAGAAAGACGCAGGTTTTACCTTGCTTGAGGTGCTCATCGCACTCACCATTTTTGCATTACTTGCCATCATCACAACGGCCGCATTAAGACAATCTTTTTTAAATCAAACCCATCTCAATCAACAAGCAAAACAAATGCGTGAGATGCAGCTTGTGCTTGCGCGCTTAAGCCGTGATCTCGTGCAGGCCACCAACCGTCCTGTGCGCGGTGAGTCATCCCGGTTGTTTCCCGCATTGATTGGCCAACCGTCTTATATTGAATTCACCAGAGGCGGGACGCATAGTGACTCCCCCACTGACAAACAAAATAACTTAAGTCGCGTGGGTTATCTGTGCCAAGATGCTCGCCTCATCCGTCGCACCTTTCTAGTGCTCGATCCATTAGAAAGGGATCAATTCGAAGAAGAAACGATACTGACGCATGTCAAAAAATGCCGGTTTGTTTTTTTAAATAAAGCATTACAAGATTTACCTGTATGGCGTGGCGGCTCAACTGAACCTTTGCCTAAAGCGATTCAAGTCACCTTGACCATAGACGCCTGGGGTGAGATGGTGAGTTTATTTAATATTCCTGAGGCGATGTATGCGGACACCTAACGCTAACGGCAGCGCCCTCATCACCGCCCTCTTCATCATGACTCTCATTGCCATCACCGCAACCGCCATCATCCAATCTTTACGCATTGATATTGCGCGCACAACTCGTTTTATCCGAACCGACCAATTATATCTTGCTGCACAAGGCGTCCACTTTTGGGCTATGACCCAATTACAAAACCCGACTGAAAAAAATCAACAAAAAGCAACCTTCAGTTACCCTGGCAACTTATCGAGACTCTACCCAGGCATTCAACTTTCAGGCGAGATTCATGATCTACAGGCGTTTTTTAATATCAATAATCTCACCAATCCCGCCTACATAGCTCCCTTTACCCAGCTGATTCAACATATCGATCCTGAGCTGAACGACAATTTAATTAACATGATAGTACAGGCCACACAAAATTGGATTTCACCCCAAACAGGGGTGAACCAAGACAAATGGAATTCTTATTATGCATCCATGCGCCCGCCTTACCAAACCCCACACCAACTCATGCGGAGTGTGTCTGAGTTTCAATTTATCGCAGGCGTCACTCAAAAACTATACCACGCCCTTCACACCCAACTCACCGCGTTACCTGAGCCCACCCCCATCAACATCAATACCGCATCTGCCAGCCTCTTGAAAGCCACATTACCCCAGTTAGCAGACTCACAAATCGATGATCTGCTCAGTTCACGCAGTAAAAATCCCATTCTCACTCAAGAGGCCTTCAATCAACTTAGCCAACAACTCGCTTTACCCGCAGGCATCACAAGCTTTAGGAGCACTTATTTTTTAAGTGTGGCCCATGCCACCCAAGGTAAACAAACACTTACACTCTTTACGATATTAAAAAGAACCCTCTCGGCCAATAAAACTTGGAAAATTTCAATCGTGAGAGAAAGCATCAATGACATGTAATGTGACTCACCGTCATCCCGAGCGCCAGCGAGGGATCTCCTGCTAATTAGCACATTGCTAGCTAGAGGAGATCCTTCGCTGCCGCTCAGGATGACGTGTACCTGGGTAGTTACCTTATTTCTGCGGTGAGAGCCCTGAATCCAACTCTGACGCCCCTGCTGCTTCATCTTTCTTTTTCTTTTGCTTTCGCGCTTCTGAAATAATACGCTCAAACTTTACTGTCTTACTTTCTAAATAAAGATAATGAGGAACTGTTTTTGTGTCCTTTTCCCCACTTTTTGTGGTTCCAGACAACGTCACTTCTGCGAAATACTTCTTACGATGATCTACTAATCTTTTATTCTTAGGTCCAAAGAATTTATTGCGGTCTACAGTGGTTGGCAACTCTATTTTCTGAACCGTTTTTAATGATTCAGGGGTATGTTCTGTTATCACAGAATATTTTCTATCCCCTACCCGTTCAAATTTTGTTTCTGCACACACATTGGTACGGAGTGAGTTTTTTAAGTAACAAACCGCATCTACCATACAAGATACCGAATCCTCTTGTCTCGCATAAGGATCGATCACTATCTCTATATCTGCAAGCTCTGAATCTTTGTCTTTTCGACGTTCAATCTCACACAACAGTCCATCGTCCCATTGAATACGATCTTCAGAATTGATTGAGTCAGAACAAAAAAGCTTGATACCTTTGCTATCAATGGTCAGAATGAAAGGTGTATGGTGTGCATCACGCACATTGTTTTGTGGCCAGGTCAATCCAATTTGGCGGTTTTCTCCAGGCTTTAAAGGCAATTTAATCGCATTAAGTATTGTCTCAAAAAATTTGTCATAAGATTCGCATGGCGTGATTGATATCCCATATTTTTTATTATAGTGATCGGCTAAAACGCATAATGATGAGAAATTAATTGTTAATGCCTTGTGCTCATTTGCGTAATAATAAATTAATTCTCCATTGTCATTAAGGTTACCAAACGCAACCAGCGGTATTGTTACTCCGAGTGGTTGAGTGGGATCTTCAGTCTTAAGATTGAAAAGGCTCCAATTAACCAGCCTTTGAAATTGCAATAAAGAAGCATTGAGCACCGCTGTCGAATCAAGGCGTAGACTGACTTTTAAAGTTTTCTCACAGTAAGTATTCACATCATGAATCAACGACACCACTTTTAAAGAATTTCCCCCAAGATCAGCAAATGTAAGATCCTTATCTCGAGGTCTACTTGTTTGAATGCCTAACTGCTCAAGCCACATCCGCTCAATAGAAACCATCCATTCATTGGTCTCAGGTTCTGTGCTTTCTTTTAATGCAACAGCTGCCAGCATGGCAGTTTTATTAACGATTCGATTTTTTAATTCTTGTCTATCAATTTTACCATTCGTCAATTTTGGAATGTCTGATTCAGGTAACTCAATGAGTTGAGATGGAATCATATAATCCGGCATGCTGTCTTTAAGTTGCTTCATCTTTTCCTTCAGTAGTTGATCATCACTCCCTTCTTGGGGGGTGACATAAGCGACCAATATTTTATTCATGCCTTCGCCCACTGCAACAACGATGCAGTTTGAGAGAGAGAGTTTCGTTTCTAGTAAGGTTTCAACTTCACGTAAATTAATTCGATTTCCTCTTATTTTTTCATGCCATGCAGCTCGACCCATAAAATGCAAAGCCTCTGAGTGCTCATCCTTTAAAACAATGTCCCCTGTTCGATAGTAATACTTTCCTTCGATTAACGTGAAAGATGCCTCTGTTGCCGCTTCATTACCCCAATATCCTGGTGAGACGCCTGGTCCTGAAATGAGTAGCTCACCCCCTTTATCGTACCCTTCAGTATCAATTAAATAGTCTAGGCCTTCTGTGACTTTACCTAGAGGGAAGGCGGTGAATCCTGATAAATCACTGATTTTGTCAATCGAGAAAGAAGACACCCATGAGCATTCTGTAGCCCCATATCCATTCACTAACTGACACCCGTCTGGGGTGTTTAACTCTTGAAATAATTTAGCTTGGGAGAGCAAGGTTTCTTCCCCACCGATGGTGACGATTCTGAGAGACTGAAATGAAGTGCTCGCCTGATGTTTAAATACTATTTCAAACACAGAAGGGATAGAGCTAAAAATACTAATGCGTTGCTCCTGGACTGTTTGTAAAATTCTTTTCGCATCAAAGGCTCCTTCATATAACACCAGAGTGGCACCATTTAATAATGCACCATAAATATCAACAATAGCTTGATCATGTGACATCGTTGCCAGCTGTAATAACCGATCTTCACTTGTGATGTTAAGAGCACGCGTATAATGCTCTACTTGATGAACGATATTTTGTTGGGTTTGAATCACGCCCTTGGGTTGATTTGCAGTTGATCCAGATGTGTAGAGTAAATAAGCAGGCTGTTCGTCGCCAGAAGAGGCTTCATAGCCTGGTGGAACACTAGCTGCAGTAGTGACAGGTATATCCTCAATGCTGATCACATAATTTGACAAGGTATCTGTCTGAATACTCGAATTAACTTTCCCGCAAGATATCAAACAATCTAACCTGGCGTCTTGGGCAATATACTGAAGTCTTTGTAAGGGATCTTGGTCATTTAAAACAACAAAAGTACTATTGACTTTTAGGGTAGCCAATTGGCAGATCAGAATTTTTAATTTTGAATCACCGATCATCCCAATTGTTGCATTTCCTAAACACATGGAATTTAAATAATTTACCAACTGATTCACTTCATGCATTAATTCTCGGTAAGTCAACTTCACGTCACCTGAAACAACGGCTATTTTATCGGGTGTGTCTAGTTCGAATTGTTCTATTATTTGAATAAGCGAGCGAGATTCTTCACCAGAATGAGATTTTTTTGTGTCGGTCTTAACATCAGCTTCACCCATTTTAACCCTCTCTTGTAATAAATAAATGACAACAGTGGTGTGATTAATTACATTATAGCTCGATATAGTTTGGTATGCAAATTATGTCAGCAGTGAATGATGAGACAAAACGCTTAAAGCTGTAGGGTGGGCTTCGGCGCCTAAGATGATGTTGCCGATGAGCAGAAACCGTCAGGCTACGCGCCCACCGGTGGCTCCGAGCTACCGGTGGGCACGTCGCCCATGATCTTTGAGCCAACGGCAAGATTCAAGTATGGCTCCTTTGTCCACCCTACTGGATCACGGGAATCGGGCCTACTGGATGTTGCTGTGTACCATCTGATGTGAAAATACTATATACTATGCGGTTTAGCGATAAAATCAGGATATATGTTACAGCAAGCCTTCAAGCAACTATTAGCGGTGTTTCCTGAGTCTGTGCTCGAACAAGGCATGCGTTCGATCAAGCAAGACGGAATCATGAATGTGCGACTCAGCGATGGTCTCTTACATGCACGAATCAAAGGTCTCTCCGGTGGCCTATTTGATGTTTATGCCGATTTAAAAACATGGCCAGCAATCCCTGCCCGTTGCCATTGCCCGACACGCTTCAACTGTGAGCATGCTGCGGCCAGTTTACTTTCACTTAAAATTAAAACCCAGGAAGACAACACGCAACATCCGCTTGATCAATGGATCCACACGTTTAACCAAAATAACCTACTGCCTGTCACGCCGGCACAAACACAGATTCTCTTATTTTATTTACGCTTTACGCCCTATCATGTTGCCTTAACACTCGCCACATCCAAACGTCTCAAAACAGGCAAATGGGGGAAAAAAACCTGGTTGCATACCCTGCCCTCTCCAAGCACTGCTTGCTGGCAGGACAATAGCGTGTTACTCAAAGCATTGCCGTCGCCTGTCAATAATGAAACGCTATTAACCGACACGCAACTCCTCATGCGGATTTTAGAATCCGATCGCGCGCACCATGAAGAAACCGATAAACCCTGGCAAGCAGGAGATGCACGTGAAGGCACGATCGTTTGGCGCCCCTTGCCAGATGGTTCACAATATTGGGAATGTACCTCTCATCATTTAAGCTATCAGCCTTGTCTACTCGACCACTTACTGTATGTTGACACGCATACGCTAGAAATTGGCCCATTAAGCCTACCGTATTCACTGGCACAACTCAGTTTTTTGTTTGCACATCGCACCGTGCAGCCTGACAGCATCGAGTCCTTTTGCGAACAAGCCCGTCAACACGGTGATGCGATTCCGTTACCCTCAGAGCACACGCAACTGATTCAAGAATCAACCATCGATTGGTACCATGATTTTTCTGAATCAGGGCACGATTTCTTTTCTTATGAACTGGGCATCGTCGTCGAAGGCGAGAAGCTCAACCTCATCCCTTCATTGGTCCTTTGGTTACAACAATACGATCTTGCTGCCTGGGAACAATTACCCGATGATTATCTTTTTTACGTCCCTATCGCTGAAGGAAAAATACTCCCCTTACCCGCCGTGCGTCTGCGACCCTTAATCACCTTTCTCCTCTTTGATCATGTGACCCATGACGCCAACAACCGACATCTGCAATTAAAACGTTATCAATGGGGCCTCTTGCAAGAAGCGATGCGCGCCCTCACAGCAGCCTCAAATCGCTGGATCACTCAAGAAACCTTGTTCACCCAGCTGGCTGTTTTTATGGAGCAGCATCAATTACCCGATACCCCGCTCCCCTCAAACTGTTTAGCAACGCTGCGTGATTATCAACATCAAGGATTAAATTGGCTACAAGCGCTACGCGCCTGTCACTTAGGCGGCATTTTGGCCGATGATATGGGCTTAGGCAAAACCGTGCAAACCTTAGCGCATTTATTAGTTGAAAAAGAAGCCGGTAGGCTGACACGACCCGCCTTGGTCATTGCACCTCTTAGTTTAATTGGCAACTGGATGAGTGAGGCCGCACGCTTTACACCGACCCTCAGAGTCTTGGCCCACCATGGGGCAAAACGCTCAGCAGCAGGGTTCAGTGATGTTGACCTCATTCTCTCAACCTATGGTTTAATCCAGCGAGATCAAGACTTATTCACCAAAGAACAATTTGAAGTTTTAATTTTAGACGAAGCACAATGGATCAAAAATGCAAAAACAAAAACCACGTTGATTATCCAACAAATTCAAGCCAAACACCGCCTGTGCCTCTCTGGTACCCCGTTTGAAAATCATCTTGGCGAATTATGGTCTTTATTTCATTTTTTAATTCCTGGGCTCCTGGGCAATAAACGTCAATTTAAAACATATTTTCAAAACCCCATCGAAAAAGAAGCCAATCAAGATAAACGAATGCAGCTCATCAAACGTATTCAGCCTTTTTTACTGCGGCGCACTAAGTCTCAGGTGCTCTTAGAGCTTCCTAAAAAAACCGAAGTGATTCAACAGGTAAGCTTGTCTGGCGCGCAACGTGATTTATATGAAACCATTCGCATCAGTATGGAAAAAAAGGTCAGAGAAGCCATTGCAAAACAAGGGCTTAATAAAAGTCATTTGATTGTGTTAGACGCCTTATTAAAACTACGTCAAATCTGCTGCGATCCGCGTTTACTCTCCCTACCACTGGCAAAAAATGCCCATGGCAGCTCAGCTAAACTAGATGCCTTAATGAATCTCATCGATGTCTTCATTGACGAAGGCCGCAACATGTTGATTTTTTCTCAATTCACCTCGATGTTCGTATTTATCGAAGAGTGTCTTAAAAAACGCGGCTATAATTACTTGAAACTCACAGGACAAACCAAAGACAGACAAACCCTCGTCGAGCGCTTTCAACAAGGGGACATTCCCATTTTTTTAATCAGTTTAAAAGCAGGCGGCGTGGGTCTCAATCTCACACAAGCTGATACCGTGATTCACTATGATCCGTGGTGGAATCCTGCCGTAGAAGATCAAGCAACCGACCGGACGCATCGAATTGGACAACAACAACCTGTTTTCGTCTATCGCCTGGTGGCAACCGGTACGGTTGAAGAAGCCATGATGAGCATGCAAACTAAAAAGCGCGGGTTGTTTCAGAGTTTGTTGGCTCATAACGAGCATGGATTATCGACGCTAAGTGAAGCTGATATTCAGGCGTTTTTTCAGCCGATTGGTTAGGTAACGCCTAACGTTTTCATATACTCCGATCAGTCCCCTCTCCCGCGCGCGAAATC
Organism: Gammaproteobacteria bacterium; assembly: GCA_026399205.1. Classification (GTDB taxonomy): domain Bacteria; phylum Pseudomonadota; class Gammaproteobacteria; order Legionellales; family Legionellaceae; genus 2-12-FULL-37-14. The sequence continues at coordinate 29,519 of JAPLRL010000069.1, read as the reverse complement.
CCGGTAAAACGCATATGCTGAACGCGGGGGAGGGTTAGGGAGGGGGTTACAACAAGCTTGGGCTTTACCCCCTCCCCAACCCTCCCCCGCGAATAACTTCATCATGCTGTTCAAACTTTTAGCGCGGGAGAGGGTGTATTCGAGCATAAAAAAATTTCAGTCAGGCAATGACAGGATTACGAAGCAATATACCGCGTACAATCTTCCACCCCCGCCTCAATAAACCCTTGCTTCCTAAACCCACAACTGTCACATCGTCCACACGCTTCACCTTGCTCATTCGCCTGGTAACAAGATACCGTCAATGAATAATCTACCCCCAATGCAATCCCTGCTTGTAGGGTTTGGGCTTTACTCAAATGCAGCAAGGGCGCATGAAGATGAATAGGGCGCCCTTCTACTCCTGCTTGTGTCGCTACATTGGCTAGCGCTTGAAACGCATCGATGAATGCGGGGCGACAATCGGGGTAACCCGAATAATCGACTGAGCTCACGCCAATAAAAATATCATGGGCTTGTATGCTCTCGGCGTAAGCTAACGCATAGGCAAGAAAAACAGTATTACGCGCGGGGACATACGTCGGTGCAATGCCTTGCGTTGTTTTAAAATCAGGCAGCGGTGCCGCTTTATTGGTTAACAACGATCGCGAAAAAACTGCAGTATCTAACGCAATAACCTCATGACTCACCGCCCCCATTTGTTTGGCAATCAACCGCGCAGCATTAAGCTCTGGCACATGGCGCTGACCATATTGAAAGCTCAAAGCATGGCATTCAAACCCAAGGGATGCCGCAATGGCTAAGCAGGTGGTGGAATCGAGTCCGCCGGAGAGGAGAATAATAGCGGGTTTCATGATGTCTCGTGTTTTACAAAGGGTGGAAGTATATCGTAAGAACGTAGGGTGGGCAAAGGAGCCAGGCAACGTGCTAACTAAGTATTGAGATCTCCCAGCGACGTGCCCACCGGTGGCTCGGAGCGGTGGTGGGCACGTCGCCCTGGCTGTTTCTAGTTACCTGCAGACTCATCGCAAGGCTCCTTTGCCCACCCTACGCTTTCTGAGTGAGGATCGTGCCAAACCGATCGCCCATTCACCCCACAACCAACCGCCCCACCACATGCTCTGTGCCTTGATACTGCTGTTCTGTTTCCTGAATCTCAACCACCTCAGCCTCTTGCTCATCATACTGCCGTAATTGCGCATGAATACGCTGCTGACAAGTTTTTGACACCACACGACACTGCTCAATTGCTTCAAGGCGTGCCGTAACCACGGTCGTTTCAAAAATCTCTTTTAGCAAGGCACACTGCTCCAACCGCGCGCACTCAAACGCCAAACGAACCTCTTCTTTGCGTTGACCCAACGCTATCATCTGAACTGTTTTTGCGTTTTTCTCAACTTGCATCTGATTCACTTCATTCATCAGACGAGTCAGATCCTGTTTTAACGCATCTTTCTGCACATCAAACGCGCGGCCTTGCTGTATTTTATCTACAAACGATACCTTGGCATCCTTTAGCGTCAGAATAGCTTGCCTGACTGCAGCTAATTGTACTGTTTTTTCTTGATGGTCATGTTCTTTAGTCTTCATCTTAGTCGCATAGCTGTCGATGTCGTCACGTAGTCGCTGATAACTTTTATCTAGTTGGTCGGCTAAATCTCCAAAATAAGACAAAGCATCATTGTGATGCCCCTTCGCCTTCTCTAATGTCAACGCTTGTAATGCTTGAAAATCGTCTAGTGCATTATCCACATCAGCATGCCCCACAGCGCTCTCTACCTGCTCAAACCGCGATATCGCTGCAATGGCTTGCAACATCTCATGGGGTAACTCAACGGCTGGGAGCTGCCATGGGAAAGGCTGTTGTTCAACCGTTTGTAAGGCTTGTAATAACGCAAGAGGTTGCGACCGTTTATCCTGCACCTGTTGTTGCCAAGTCTTAAAAAATTGCATCTTTCTAGCATAAGACGGCGTGACCACAGGCTCCCTATTTTGATGGCTCACTTCTTGAGAACCAAACCCCGTGTGATTCAAATAATGGACAACCCCCTTTGCAGGTAATCGGACTTGAGTGAGCTGATGTAAGCGAACCTGTTCCGCCATATCTTGAACTTCAAACAACCATTTCGCTTGATGCACAGCATGTACATGGTCACTCAAATCCTGCAAACAAGGATAGGCCAGTTTCAACATCTCTTGCCTCAATTGGACCCATGCGTGTTGAATCAACCCAGGGTATGCTTGCAGCAAAGACTCAAGGAAGGCCACATCCAATTCACCTGAGGCAGTTCTACGCACATACAGATTTTCATACATACAATCTGGATCAGTCTCTAAGAGCGCTTCCTCCCACAGCTCAACCATCCGTTCAATCCATTGTTGGCGGCAAGCCAATACATGACGTTTTAACTCATCTTGCTGTTCCGGTTGGACATATTGCAATAAAAACAACATGCCTTTATCAAACCATGACAAAGCACCGGCTCTCAGCAACGTCGCTTCTTGTGAGTAATAACGCTCAACGGCCTCTTCTTGAGATAAACGCACCTGACACTGCTGAATATGTTCATCTTGCTCAGCACGGGAGGCCGTTAACACCCCCTCAAACCCGTAACGACTTGCATCAATAATGGTGCATGCCTCCCCCTTTTGCCCAAAACGCCCGGCTCTTCCCCATGCTTGAACCTCGTTTTCTGATTCCATAAAACAAGCCAGAATCGCCCCCAGTTGAATGTGGGGATGTAAATCTTTCCCTCTAGAGAACAAACGCGTACAAATGGTTACCACGTTAGGTTGCTCTGCTGCGACTAAAATAGCTTGCAACGTGCTGGCACTTTCATTGCCTATCACGGTTTGAATCGTATATTTGCCACTGTCCAATAACGATTGTAAATGCCGATTCATGGCTTCTACATGTTCAGACTCATCTTCGATAATTAAATAGGAAGCGCCCTCACTAGACGCATGAACTCTAGCAGCGATGGCTTTAGCGTGTTCATTTGCATTTGCGCACAATTGACGCGGTAAAATCGTCAGTTGACTGGGCACATGGGGGGGTAAAATAAAAGAAGACACCCCGAGTTTTGACTGCAAATACTGTTGCGCCTTTTCAGGGCCTAGTGTCGCAGAGAGTCCAATAAATCGCTCATAAATTGCAACCAAGCCTAAGGGATAATCCGTATCTACTGCACTCACTTCTTCTGGAATATAAAAGCATTTATCTTTAAATTTGCGTTGTAACAACACATGTAAAAAACAATGCACGGCACGACTATACCAAGCCCCGGCTTGTGGCACATCACCAACAATCGGGACAGCTGCGTGGTAACCTCGATGCTTCTCGTCGGGTGAGACTAGAAATTTTAAGCGAAGGCTGGCTTCACACGCAGCCGAAATCCAGCGATTTAACTGCCATTCATTGGCACATACATCATCCCATTGCGCTTGTTGCGCCTCTGATAAAGACTGCCTCGCCATATAACGCTTAAGCTCAACCACATCGTGCTTTCTCGCCCAAACACGATGTCCATTGGTTTTATGAATCTGACGAAACGCAGGAAGCGCGATAAAATCTACAATCAGGGGATAAACCCATTCCAGATGATTTTCACCATGCAGCGATCGCACATAATCAAACGTGAGTAACATCTTTAATAACAGCAGATCGCACTCATCACCAACACCTGCGACTTTTATTTTTAATTTACGGTGTGTGGCCATAAAATATTCAGAAGCGATAAATGCGCGATCCCATGGGGTTGTGTAATACACCTTACCCGCTTGATAAGTTTGGCCTTCACCAGAACGAAGTATACCAGCAGGAATCTGCAGCGCTTCAAAAAAATACCGAAGGCCTTTATCCACAAAATCTTGCAGCACTAACCCCTGGTTTGAACTAATCACATCCACCGTCCCCACGCGCACCCATTCCCAGGCAGCCAACAGTGCGGTAACATAGCTTTTGCCCTCACTGGTATTGAGTTGCATTAAAAGATGGCCTTGGGTATGCCAAGATAAAAGCACCGCAATCAATTGCGTTGAGTTAGGCAAAATCCCTTCGATGGTTCCCGTGGTTTTACTCATAATGACGCTGATGATGGCAAGCCATTCTAACCGCACCCGGCTCACTTGCGTTGCATTTTCCTCTCTCATTTCGCGCTGTTTTGCGATTTGAAGTGAACATAATTCAGGTAAAGACTGTGTTAATAAAGGGGGAAGCATACGGCGTAATAACTTTGCTTCTTCTTTGATGCTCTCCATCATGCCTGCGACCTGCGGCGTTATGCCCTTCAACACCTCAGATATCCGCTTTTTATCATGATCTAAGCATCGCACGGTAGGCGCATCATCCCTCCCCTTAAACGGGCTAGACGCCCAAATGGGATCTTGTGCCATCCATGCCAATATTTTATCTTGATAAGCGCTATCGACTGATGCGAGCAAGTCTAAATAGCGTGTCGTTGAGGGATGGGGGTGATATGCAAAAGGTTGTAATAGGGCCTGTAATCTTTCTGATGAACACGTTTTAAAAACATGGCTAACCACATTGTACTGATCTTCTGTCAACCCCAACTCACTCAAAGCAGCAACAAACCCAATCCAAGCCCGCCCTTTTTCACGATCGGTTGGAAAAGACATCCAACACGTCTGTAATAGGGGCGACTGGATGACCTGATTCAAGCAAGAAACCACTTGAGGACATTCGTCAATGTAGTTTTCTAAACAGGTAACGAGCGCTGTAACCATAGGCTCTATACAACCAGACGTCATCCCGAGCGCAGCGAGGGATCTCCCTTGTATAGGCAACAAGCCACCTTCAGGAGATCCCTCGCTGCGCTCGGGATGACGTGTTTCTATGTTTTTATTTAGACTCGTGCTAATCAGTTGATTTATCAACCCCTCAAGTTGTCTTTGATCCACCGTCTCTAGCATTTTCCAACGCTTGACTTTATCCTTGGGTAACAACGGATGCAACGTATATGAATCGATAAACACCTGAACATAAAATGGAGCTCCCACTTCCTGCCTATGATCGAGGTCGAGGTCACGTCTCCCTTGCAATGCTTTCTCCAAGTTATCCATAGCATGATAAAAACACGCATCGAGTTCTTTGATAGACGGAATCTGTCCAGACGTCATGACCTCACATAAGGCTTGAAATAAGAGCATCGGTTTTTGATATGGGCAATTATATAACAATACCAACAAGTCCGTGCCCCCCTCAAGATGCCCACCCTTTTCATAGTGATTTAATAAGACAGGCGTAAGTGTTGCAAACTCGTCTAAGGGTAATCGTTGATTAAAAGCCCCTACAACATCTAACAACCGACATAAATGAATATATCGCGTTTTTATCTGCAACAACGCTTCATGAATAGGCAGCGCGACATCCAGGGAGCCTAGATAATGTCTCACCAGTTGATAGAGAAATCGATTGGCATCATCATGTTTCATGGCCAAACTCCGCACTTTCCACGCGAAATGACTTAGCATACTGTCTCCAAGCACGTGACGATAAAGTGCCGTACACGATGCCGTGGGTTGACGCCACCACATGAGCTCCTCCTCGACTCGAGCTTTATATGTTGCATATCGCGCTGCTTTTTGCTCATCATCGCAATAACCAGCTTCATTGATCTCTTGAAGCACCTTGCCATCAAAATACGCTACCCACTCATTAATCACCGAAACCACGTGATAAGGAGGCCTAATGACCAACTGATATAACGCTACCCCTGCCTTTTCACAGCGCGCCATGGCTTCATAAAAGAGCGTTTCTTGTTCTGGCTGACCTGTAGACAAGAGCACCATCTCTCCATACGCACGAAGAAAAGGCGTGGCTAATGAAATCAGGGTAGATAAATGATTGTCCGTCAATAAAAAAAGAAGTAACTCGATATTGCGCTCAAAATAACTGCCTTTTAACAGCACTTGCAATTCACGTAGCCAACCCAAAATAGCGTGTTGATGAATGGGGCGTCCTAATACCGGTATAAGGGCTCGTTCAAATGCCTGCAAATGAAGCAATAGGTCGTCAAACATGGCTGTACTCAGCACCATCTTTGATTCATCAACCCATTTTAAAATATCAAACGAACAGCTTATCAATGGCTCAAACCAAGTCAAAGCATCTTCTTTTAACAATGCCAGCGACCAATCTAAAAAAGACTTTAAAAATGAGGTTACCTTCGATAAATCAATTTTATCATGATTCGCCTCAGGAAAAAGAGGTTGCACAAAGGGCCTGAGGTCTTCATTATCAAACGTTGCCCAAAACACAAATTTGGCCGCCTTCACCGGTTTCCAACACCATCCGGTCCTTAATTCTTTTATTTTTCTTCCCACTTCAAGTAACACAGGCTCTAACACCGAGAGTTGATAAGGATTTTTTAAAAAAAGATGTGCCAACTCCATTTCTTTTTTAAAGAAAAATGGATAGTCGTCTTTAAATACCCCAAGCAAAACCCCTTGAAAAACTCGGGTGGCCTGTTCAACCACCGTTTCATTTTCACCCACTTTTTCAGCTTCTATCAGTGCTTCCCGCAGGGATTTCACATGCTCTTCGCACCTTGTTGGTAACGTCAGGCGCATTGTTTTAAGATCTTGTTGGAATGTTACAAACTTATCTGTCACCTTCTCTAGCTCATTTTCTCCAGTAAAATAAACGTCTGAAGCCTCTAACGTTCCCTGCGTTTTTGGGTCGCCTGGATGAATAAATACCAGTCCTTTAGGCAGCCCGTCTTTTAAAGCCTCCTCTATATCAAAATACCAGCCTAAGGTTTTAACAAACTGAGATAAGGCATCTATGTGATATAAAACGGTAGATTTCTCAAAATCAATCGCGGTTATGCGTTTTAAATGAGCGGTTCTGTGAAGCGGGTGTTTAGTAAAGTGTGCGTATATATTGGCAGCAGGATTGATAACACAAGAGGTTTGTATAAAAACAAGAAACTTCATAAAGAGGATCTCGTCACGACTCGGCCATAAAGAGGGCTCTTCAGGATGACAAGACGTCACCAACTGACAATACATATCCCATGAAAATTTAAATATTGACGTCTGTCGCTCATCCCAGTCTATTCTCATTTTAATTGCACTAAACAACGACAACGCGTCGCGGCCATGTTTGGCAAACATAGACCAGATCCATGAAAACTTATCGATACGAGCTAACTCCGTGATGCAGAGATCAGAAAAAATCGTCGATATGCCTTTTGCTAACTCTACTAACGTTAAGTGCCCTGCTAAGGCAGTCTCTTCAAACTGCGGGAGAACTTCAGATATATTTTTCATCACCTCGCTTAATAAAAAATTATGTCTGGTGATGCTAGAAAACGCATTCAATGCATGCGTGATAATATTCTCAAACGACACTGTTGACTCACAGGCCCGCTTGCCGACTAAGGTCACCGTAAACAGAACCCTAAGCAGTTCACACATCCGCGCCCTATCACAAACAAGTTCGCAGGTCGTTGCAGTGCGCACCCAATCTTCAATTGTGTTTTTCATTGACGCAAACTCACCCCAAGAGCCAGCGCGCCAACGTTGCATCCCTATAAAACGCTCAAGGGAGCGATTAAAATAAGGCGTACCGACCTGTGCGAACAATGACGACACGCGATAATCGCCATTAAACCCATCTCCAACACGACAGTTCATGGTGCGTGAGACCAATGCAAACTGATGTTGGTAGGACGCGAAATAATCATCCCATTGCCTCCATGATAGGCCGGGTAATAACTCAAATTGTTCCTTAGGACACGAGGCATGCTGTAAGATCCAGCGTGCATAATCCAAAGTCACTTTTAAGGGTTGCCTTGGAAAAGGGGTCAATGGTGTCTTCCAGGCTAACTTTGAGACCCCCATGATCGCATGGACTTCTTTCAAGAAATAAAGATAACTGGCAACGTCTTCTGTAAAAGACGACGCCTCACTATTGCGAACGCCATGCCACCACCACCGCAAAGACGCTTGGTTCAGCTGACACAATCCATCCAATGCGGTGAGCCCAGCCGCTGTCATCAGACTTGCATAACACCCAGGCGTGGTTAAATAGACCTTGCGCAATAACGGCAATGCCTTTTCATTGTCCATTTCAAGCACTTTTTCAACGTAGCTCAAAAAAACTGCCACCCCGCTCACCCCGTGTGAAAACAAGAGGTGTCCTAATCCTGTCATATCTTCGTCATGTAAATCAGTAGAAAGCGTTTCTAGTTTGTGATGACAGTAGGTCAAAATGTCTACTGGCACCCCTTCGGCAAACAACGATAAAAAATAAGATAATGCCTGTATTTTTTCTTGTTTAGTGAGCGCCTGGTCATTTAAGCGCGCATGGTAATCAAAAACATGTTCAGTTAATTCATCTGATATTTTTCCACACCTAAAAACCAGGAGTTGCAAAATGCGGTCCGACGTGATGTCCGTTGGCATCTGCGCTTGCGCTCGACAATGAAGGGTTAATGGGTTCACGGGCGTCTCGCGCCAGGCTTTCCCGTCGACGTCATCAAAGCAAAGAACCCAGTGGTTGCGTTCAGGATGCTTCATCCAAAAAAAACCTTCGGGTAAGTTGTGTGGCACCACTCCGCCGGTAAATTCAGAAAAATGTGACAATATCACTTTCATTGCGTCCATTTGAACGCACTGCACCATAGGCGCTCTCAACTGTAAGCCTTCGAGCAGGACTGCATCCGTCATACCAACCACGAGATGCCAGGCCTCCGTTACAGTCATGTCCTGTGAATAAGGCAGTGTTGCCCAAAATTCCCCTAATGTTGCTTCAATGTTCGCAGCCGTGATCACTTGAGTTAAATCTGCATGCGCTTCATAAGCGGGCACCCCACTGGATAAAACCAGGGCATTCGGTTGATAACGTTTTGCCTGCACAGCCATTTGCTGCTGTTGTTGTTGCTGTTGCTGCATTGCAATATGACGATGACCACGCGTCTCCCCCCTCACCAAACTGACTTTGGCATGCCGCAATTGTTCAGGTTGACTGATGAGCTCAAGCGCGCGGGGTAACAGACGTAAGTCATTGAGTCGTTGTGACTGCACAAAATAGCTATATGACAGCCATTGACGATGTTCTGCTGTAACCAGCATGCCTTGTAAATCAACCTCAAACGCCAACACCCGCTCTTTAGACACCAAAAAACGCGCTAATGATTTGGGTTCATCCGCACCAAACGCCTCGCCTTGTAAGATCAGTTTTTTAACTACACTATCTGGCGTGGCGGCTTGTTCAAGTTGTCTTAAATGAATGAGAAGTGCATCGATAGATTCAAATGGATGAGTCTGCTGGTTGTCTGTAAGCGTCCACGGCATCTTGGCTTACCCCTTGATGTGTTGATATAATAAGTATAATGCGCTTTATTATATCACACATGAAGGAATTGTGTCATTTTATTAGGCAACGCTTAGGCAACGCCCTCCAAAGTATTTCACGCTCGAACACCCCCTCTACCGCGCTAGAAGTTTGAGCAGTACGTTAATGTCCTTCGCGGGGGAGGGCTGGGGAGGGGGTAAAACGACATTGCTGCAAGCCCCCTCCCTAACCCTCCCCAGCCTTCAACATAGGTGCCTTACAAACGTATCGGGCGCGGGAGAGGGAACTGATCGGAGTAAATACAAACTTTTGAGACCTTACCCCTCTACTCATTTGCCAAAATACTATCAAAATTCCAAATCGCATACGGGATACTACTCGGCGTTATTCCAGTTGCGAACACCCCATTAGCAAACATCGGATCAGGCGGCGGATATTGCCCATAAAGCTTGTTAAAATCAGTATTGATGCCATTATAAAACTGCAAAATATTATCTAGCGTCCACCCGGGTGCACCTAAAAATAACGAAGGTGCTGCAGGTGGCCCTTCGCCTGAAAACGTGACATAAACCGTTGCGCCATGCGTATCGGGAATATCACTAATAGGCGAATATTGGGTCATCAAATACGCTAAATAAGCAGAGGCTACCGGCACATCAGGCGCCGTGCCGCCAACGGGGGTAAACGTAAAGACATTGGCGGCAGTTTGGCCCGCTGACTTACAAGGAATTTCGGGTGCATACGAGCCCGGGTTATCTTCATCCACCACATTTAACGTCGATGCATAGGGTGCGGTAAAACACGACGTACTGTCTGCTGGGAAAAACCCATTCGTGATGAGATTCGTATAGCCCCCAATTCGCTTACCTAGATTATAAAATTGCGGGTAGCCATAGTCCAACGCATCTGTGCCGTACTCACAAGGCACGCTCGGAACACAGCCCCCATAGCTCGGAAGATTCCACCCAAATTTAACATAGGGTTGTGATGCGATGGCGACGCCAGCCGGACACACACCGCCCGAAGTTGCATCCGGTGGATTCAGACAAGCTTTCACATCTCTCAACGTCAATGCATCAGCAGGAATCACATAGCTCTGCTCCAGTGAATAAATATTAAAACCTTGCGTAGTGGTTTGCCCCAGCCCAACCGCATTATTCATCGCATTCATATTCACAATCGTTGCGTTTAACACACACTGCCAATTTGCGGGTGGAACTGGCGTAGGTGGTACAGGCGCTGTGCATCCCCATCCGCTATAACTCGTACTAGATGCATCGGGATGATAACCAACTAATAGCGATGGGCCATATGCTGTACGCAGTAAAGTAATCGCATCCACATAAGTCGAATAATTGGTCGCGCCAGGCGTCACCCTCAAGTGAATTTGTTGCAAAGCAGGGGCCAATGAAATAATTTGATTCACATACGTCGCAAGCACCGACGGATCGGTCGGGCTATAGGGTGGCGGATCTTGGGCAACCAACACACTCACCCAACTATTTGGCGGCAAGAGGGTTGCGGACACTCTCGTATTAAACGAATCAGCCACACTGGGCTGTGAACAAGAGATCGGTTGGGGGGAATTACAAACCTGTGGCCCCGCTAACAAAGGCCCCTCTAATTGACTCCCTGTGATTTTTAAATTCAGCTGACAAGACTGTCCCGCACTTAACGTGATCGGATTTCCGCAGGCCCCTGGTGATGTCGTCACTTGAGTCACCCCAGTGATGGGCTGCATCGCAAAAGCGCTTAAGGTTTGTGTATTATTGGTGACTTTGTACACCGCCACCGTAAAACTATTTTTCGCAAGCTGAACAGGTGCTTTATACAACGCGACAACACTGACCAACGGTACAGCAAACCCATTGACCGAAAACAATAACAAACTGAGTCTAGTCAACCATTTACTCATCATAATCCGCTACTCCTAAACTGTATAAGTGATCAGGACAACCACTTTTGTTCAAACAACGTCCGAAAGCCGAGCCGCGACCGTCAGGGAGCGGAAGTTTTAAAAGTTCCGCTCCCTGACGGTCGCGGCTCGGATACTTCAGATGCGGTTACCCTGTATAGGTGATATTAAACTGCAATTGATTGGTATAAAGATGACTCAGCGTCAAGCCATTGTTGATCGTTTGAGCCGATGCGCGTGAAAGCGTACTGCCCCCCCAATCTGCAAATTCATACCCCATCCCCAATTGCCAATGATCGTTCAATATTTTTTGTACCCCTGCCCCTGCCGTATAAGTAAAGGCAGTTTGAGTATTCGTTTGAAAAGGCGGCTGTGGAATCGCCTCAAAAATAATCGGCGACATTGAAAATTGATACGCTTGATTCCAAGCAACACCCACACTACCACTCACATAAGGCAGATAAGTGCGACTCAACGCATCAGACAACACTTTACCCTTCAGTGCGGCATGCGAATGAAGAATGCGATATTGATACACAAAGTTGTCAAACAGAGGATCAGCCAGCTCCCAGACATGACCCGCAAGATGCGCAGCCGTACTGGTTGCCAGAGCCACCCCAAGTTGGGCGAAGGTGTGGGTATGAATCGATCGCTGCACCCCTAAAAACCACTCCCCACTCGCCAACGTTTGCGTCGGCGTATTGGCAACATAGGTATTATTAAACCCTGGCTGTAAATAAATGGTTTGCGTTTGACCCGCCTGATACCAAGCAGGACCGCCACTGACGCTAGAAACAATATTGGCATTTGCGAATGCGGAGTATAGACCGCACAATGATAAAAAAATCCATTTTTTATCTAACATGTTACGTCCTTGTAAAAGGTTTAAAACCTCGATCAACGTAGGGTGGACAAAGGAGCCTAGCGCAGATCCTACCGGTTAGCAGAATCTCTCAGGCGACGTGTCCACCGGTCACTTGGACCGTTCTAAGTACTCGAAACGCACCGAGCGATGGTGGACACGTCGCCCAAAGGTACCCAGCAACCTGCAAGAAAGTCGTGGGGCTCCTTTGTCCACCCTACGTTTCGAGAGAAGACCCGATCGACCTATGTCACCCAGTATACATCATCCACGCAATTGAGCTAGAATACCCACGGCCTCAAAACAGGTACCCCGAATTTATGCTCAGCCTATCTGAATCAACCTTCCCACTTGAAGACACAGCGCCTACTCGTCCGCTTTATCTCGCTAAACGCCTCACCACGGTCTTTGCTGGCCTTTTATTACCGCTCGGATTTGCCCCTTTTCACCTACCAGGTCTTGCGCTACTCAGCATTGTCTTATTATATATCCAACTCTCCTCCTTATCAAAAACCCAAGCGCTACAACATGGCTTACTCTTTGGCATAGGCTCTTTTGGATTCGGTGTCTCCTGGATCTACGTCAGCATTCATGATTATGGTCATTTGCACCCGCTGCTTGCAGGGTTTATCACCTTTTTATTCGTCTTTTACCTCTCCTTATATACGGCCCTCTTCAGTTGGCTCTATCGATGTTGTTTACCCAAATCATCGAGCATCTTATTCAACACCTTTTTATTCAGCACCTTATGGGTGTTAATCGAATATGCTCGCTCATACTGCTTTACCGGATTTCCATGGCTACTCTTAGGGGTCGGTCAATTTGATGCTCCTATACAAGCACTCCTGCCGATTTGTGGGGTCTATGGCACAGGATGGGTCGCCTGCCTTGCGGCAACTTGGCTGGCACAAGTCTTACTACCTATTCAGCCCCGGCGTATGGCTTGGTTAATCGCAAGCTTCACGCTATTACTCGGCCCCATGCTCTTACAACACTATCCCTGGACCCAAGAAAAAAACGACCCGATCAACGTCGGAGTCGTGCAAACCAATCTATCGATGCGCGATAAATGGGATCAAGCTTTATTTTGGTCGATATTAGATCAATACCAAAGCAAAACCCAGGCGTTACTCGGTGTAGATCTCATCGTGTTACCAGAGTCTGCGATTCCCCTACCCGAAAATTATGTCCACGACTACCTCAACAACTTAAGTGTTCAAGCCAAACGGAAAAAAACCGCTTTACTCATTGGTATCCCCAAAGAAAAACCGCCCACATCACACCCCTCTTATTACAACACGCTTCTTGCACTGGGTCAGGCAAAGGGACAATACCTCAAGCGACATTTGGTCCCCTTTGGTGAATATATTCCTCATCCTTTTCAAACCATCAGTGCAGCACTACAACTCGCCGATCCGGCTTTAACGCAAGGACCGCTGCATCAAGCCTTGATTCAAGTCAAACACCACGCAATCGCCAGCCTCATTTGTTATGAATTGGCCTATGAAGAACTCTTACGCAATCAACTCCCCGAAGCCGAATGGATTGTGTCTGTCAGTGACGATGGCTGGTTTGGACGCTCGCTCGCGATGTATCAACAACAACAAATTGCCCAAGTCCGATCTTTACAAACCGGACGCTACCAAATTGTATCTAATAACGACGGGTTGTCTTCACTGCTCAACACACAAGGTCAAATTATTGCCTCTTTAGCCCCTTTCAGTTCAGGCACCCTCACCGGAATTATAAAACCTGCAACCGGGCTCACACCCTGGAGCCATATAGGTGATCGGCCCATTATCGCCTTATTTGCACTCTTCTTTTTACTCGCCCCTCTTGCTCGATACCTCAAGAAGACGTTATCCTTATCAACCCGACTAAACAGTAAACGGTAATTCATGGCGCAGTCTCACCCCCAATATCTACCCGAAAGCATTGAGCCACAGGCCCAACAGTATTGGCAAAAAAAACAATGTTTTAATGCCACAGAAGATTTAAACAAAGAAAAATTCTACTGTCTCGCCATGTTTCCTTACCCAAGTGGCACCTTGCACATGGGGCATGTGCGCAATTACACCATTGGCGATGTCGTCAGCCGCTATCAGCGCGCGCTCGGCAAAAATGTCTTACAACCGATTGGTTGGGATGCCTTTGGGTTACCCGCAGAAAACGCAGCCATCAAACACAATACCTCTCCTGCTGCTTGGACACGCGCCAATATTGCCACCATGAAAGAGCAATTTATGCGCTTAGGGTTTGCCTATGATTGGAAACGCGAAATCGCCACTTGCGATCCGAGTTATTACAAATGGGAACAATGGTTATTTCTGCAGCTCTTTAAAAAAGGCTTGGTTTATAAAAAAAGTGCTTCTGTCAATTGGGATCCGGTTGATCAAACCGTCCTTGCCAACGAGCAAGTGATTGATGGCCGCGGTTGGCGATCGGGCGCACTCATTGAGCGTCGCGAAGTCCCACAATGGTTTATGAAAATCACGAGTTACGCTGACGAACTCTTAACCTCTCTTGACTCCCTCCCCCAATGGCCCGAGCAAGTCAAAGAAATGCAACGCAATTGGATTGGCCGCTCAGAAGGCTGTATGGTTCGTTTTGCGCTCAATAACAAAGAAGCAGAGCCACTACACGTTTTTACAACGCGTCCAGACACCTTAATGGGGGTGACCTATTTAGCGATTGCGCCTGATCATCCACTGGCCAAACAAGCCGCTCTTGATTATCCTGAGGTTAGAGAATTTATTGAATCGTGTGCAGGTGTCAAGCTTGCCGAAGCCGAATTTGAAACGCTGCCTAAAGTCGGGATCGATGCCAAAATGGAAGCGATTCACCCGATCACAGGGCAACCCATTCCGATTTGGATTGCTAATTTTGTGCTGATGCATTACGGCAGTGGCGCGGTGATGGCTGTGCCTGCGCATGATGCACGAGACTGGGAGTTTGCCAAAAAATATTGCCTGCCCCTGCAGGTGGTGATTCAAGCAGAAAGTGAGCATGACTATAGCAAAAGCGCTTATTTGGGCACAGGGCATTTAATCAACTCTGATGCATTTAACGATATGGCCTCAAGTGAAGCCAAAACAAACATAACAGCCTACCTAGAGAGCCATCAATTAGGTGAACCCAACATCCACTACCGGTTACGCGATTGGAGTATTTCCAGACAGCGCTATTGGGGTAGCCCCATTCCTATGATTATCTGCGCACAATGCGGTATCGTCCCAGTTCCTGAAGCCGATTTACCTGTCGTATTACCTGAAGAAGTCGATTTTTCTAAAGGGGGCAACCCGCTGCTTCATTGCGCTGAATTCGTTAATGTCAACTGCCCGACGTGTCAACAACCCGCAAAGCGCGAAACCGATACCTTTGATACGTTTATCGAATCGTCTTGGTATTACGCACGCTATGCCTGTAAACAACAAGATAATGTGATGCTTGACGATCGCGTCAATTACTGGACCCCGGTCGATCAATACATTGGCGGCATTGAACATGCCTGCATGCATCTCTTATATGCGCGCTTTTTTCATAAGCTCATGCGTGATGAAGGCTTAGTGAATTCAGATGAACCCTTTAAAGCGCTCCTCACCCAAGGCATGGTCTTAAAAGACGGGACAAAAATGTCTAAATCGGTCGGTAACATCGTCGATCCAGAGGCCCTCATCAAAACTTATGGCGCCGATACCGCACGCCTCTTTACCATGTTTGCAGCCCCGCCTGATCAATCCCTAGAGTGGTCAGATACCGGTGTAGAAGGTGCGCACCGCTTTTTAAAGCGTCTCTGGACCTTTGCGCATGACAATCAAGAGCGCATCTGCCACCTCAATACCGATCAAGCGATGCGACTCAATGCCTTTGATTGGGAACACCCCAATGAAAAAATTAAAAAAGCCAGGTATGAGCTGCACCAAATTTTACAACAAATCAATCACGACTATGAGCGCTTGCAATTTAATACAGTGGTCTCAGGCTGCATGAAGTTATTAAACCTGCTCACCAGTTATCCCATTGAACAAGAACAAGATGATATTTTTGTGCATCACGGACTAGGCCTTTTATTACAACTCCTGGCCCCCATCACCCCCCACATCTGTCATCACCTCTGGATAGCCTTGTCGTTTGAAAAAATCATCTTAGACGCGCCTTGGCCCAAGGTCGATAAAAATGCGCTCAAATCCGATACAGCCACGTATGTCATTCAGGTCAACGGTAAGCGCCGTGGGCAATTTACTGAAGCTACGCAAGCCACAGAAGCCGTCCTCCTAGAACAAGCGCAGCGCACCATTCAAGCCATCTTAGAGGGTCGGAAGATCATCAAAAGCATCGTGGTCCCACACCGGCATTTGATTAATTTCGTGATCCAGTTGTGAATCATATACAAGTAGGGTGGGCAAAGGAGCCTGGCAACACACTCACTCATTGCTGGAGACCTCAGCGACGTGCCCACCGGTGGCTAGGAGCTGTAGTAGGCGCGTCCCTCCTCCTCCTCACCGCCTGCGGCTTCCACCTACGCGGACTCATCCACCTCCCCCCCGCCTTTAAAACCGTCTCCATCATCCAACAACAGGTCAATCCCGCGCTCACCCGAACCTTACGTCTTGAGCTAGAAGCCAATCACATTACCCCCTTAGATCCACCGCAAAAAACCCGCTATACCATCATTCTAGAAAAAGACAACATGGAACAAGAGCTCATCAATGTGAGCGCGAGCACCGCACCTCGGCAATATCGACTGCTGTATCAGCTCCAATTTCAAGTCACACGAAGTGACGGTAAACTCATCCTTCCCTCACAACTCATTAGTGTTCCAAGACAAGTGACCATCAACAACGATCGCATTTTAGGCTCAACCTATGAACGACACACCATTGAACAAGAAATGCGACAAGAAGCCGTTACCCAACTGTTATCACGGCTCAGCCTCCAATTTTATACCCCTCAACCATGAATATCGCGCCCGCCCAGTTACTGTCTCACTTTAAACAACCTTTGGGGCAAGGATATGTGTTTATTGGCGACGAACCGGTATTAATGGACCATTGGGTCCGCCTACTCATTAAAGCGTATAGCGCGCAACCTAGCGCCCATCCCGTTGAGAAAAAAACCTGTTGGATTGAAGAGGTCGATGACTGGCGAAAATTAGCCAGCGAAACCCAGCAGCTCTCATTATTCCAAACCACCCCATTGCTTGACGCACGCTTTTACAAAAAAAAGCTCGATCCAGAAGGCAAGGCGTTTCTTGAGCAAGCAACAAGTGCAACCTCACCCAGCCGGTTCATCTTACAAGCCCCCTATCTGCAATCTAAATCATTTACCATGCTAAACCAAAACAAACACTGCCACCTCATTGAAATTAAACCCCTCAAGGGCAGCGCATTCATCCAATTCATTGACACACAACTACAG
Organism: Gammaproteobacteria bacterium; assembly: GCA_026399205.1. GTDB lineage: Bacteria > Pseudomonadota > Gammaproteobacteria > Legionellales > Legionellaceae > 2-12-FULL-37-14. The sequence continues at coordinate 12,002 of JAPLRL010000069.1, read as the reverse complement.
CAAACCAAGCTCGCCTACACGAAAGACATCCCAAGACTGATTGCCAACTACACCGAAGGCAACTTGCTCGCGGCAACACAATGCATCAACCAACTCACACTTCTGAGTTTTGATTCCCTCAATGCCACCCATCTAGAAACCCTACTCTCAGATGCAGCCTTCTTTCCGCTGTATGCACTGTCTGAAGCTTGCTTAACGGGGCAGCCTGAGCGCATCTTACGAATTTTACAACAACTACGCCAAACCCAAACCGAGCCCTTGTTAATCTTGTGGTGGCTAACCAAACTCACCCGCCAGTTCTATACCCTGCTCTCCCCGCTAAACAGCAGCGAAACACTACAGCAGCGGTATCAATCACTAGGCATTTGGTCAACACAACAGTCCCTTTATCAGCAAGCCATGAAAAGACTGTCTCTTGAGACGGTAACTACGTTATTTTATGCCTGCAAACAACTTGATCTTGCGGTTAAATCCAACTCGACGCTGCCAGTGTGGGATAAAATAGAGCAGATGGCGTTGATGTTTGCAAAATTTGAATTTCATGAGAACTAATCTCGCGCCGAAATCCCTCCTCCTCTTCGGCGGCACCTTCGATCCCATTCACCTAGGCCACCTAGCCATCGCCCAAGCCGTGCAACAACAGTTTCATTTTTCCTCTTTTTTATTTTTACCCTGCCAATTGCCAGTCCATAAAAACCAGCCAAGCACGACGCCTGAGCAACGTATTCACATGCTATCACTAGCCCTTGATGCCAATCCCATAGAAAATGCCTCCATCTGCCTAGATGAAATTCATCGCCCCACGCCTTCTTTTACCGTTGATACACTTCACCATTTACGCCAAAAAACAGATCCTAACACCCCCATCACCTTACTGATCGGCTTAGATGCTTTTTTGAACTTTTTAACCTGGCACCAGCCCGAAATCATCCTGCAACTTAGCAAACTCCTGGTCATCCAACGCCCTCTTGCCAACCCCACTTTACCCCCGTCATTACAAGCATTACTCAAGCAAGAAAACAACACCATCACGTTCTTCAATGCGGGACTGTATGAGATAAACAGCAGCACTATCCGCGACCATATCCAGCACAAACGCCCTTACCGACACTGGCTGCCTGAAGCGGTTGGCGATTACATTGAGCAAGAAAAATTATATCGAGGGTCGTTGTAGGGTGGGCAAAGGAGCCTAACGTGGATCTAACAGGCAGCAGAGGCCCTTCAGGCGACGTGCCCACCGGTGGCTCGGAGCAGTGGGCACGTCGCCCGGCCGCCCAGCAATCGGGGGGCTCAACGCAAGGCTCCCTTGTCCACCCTACGAGCACTCACCCCTAAGGTAGCGAGAGATCACCTATAAGAGATGCAATCATCGTTATATTTCGCTGACTCACACCATGATGTTTTGCCAGTTGCGTCCATTGACTGAGTGCGTGTCGTGTTTGATCAATAATACTGTGAATGATTTTATTGTCTAATTTTGCACGTAATCCCAGCTGTATTAAATCTTGATGAGTGATATCTCGACCTTTTCCAAGCACCATCGTACTTTGCTCTCCACCTGGTCCCGACGAGAAGGTTAAATCGTAAGCCGGTGATAATGTCCATTCACCCGGTTCATCCATCAAGAATGAAAAATTCTTGGCATGATCATCACGATTATGGGATAAAACATTAAATACCGCCTGTCGAAACATTTTTTCCACTTCACGCACATCGCGCGTTAACATTTCTGTTAATGCCAATAAATCCATATAATCCAGTGAGGGGGTTCGAAAGTCAGAATGTAATAAACCACAAGCTGTATGCACGTGTGGTCGTTGCTCTTGAATTCGATCAAATCTTTTTGTCGCAAAATAACCGCTGCTTTTTTTTGCGGGAAATAAATAAGATTCCGTCATATTCAACCCCGCCAATCGCGCCATTAATGAATAAACATACTCAATCGCACCGGCATCTAAACCATCTTGAGCATTCGGAAATTTAACCAGCCAATGCGTATACGTTTTTGGCATAACATGTGCGTTATGAATCATCTTTTTTTTATTTTTATCAACACCAATCAACGCCTTTGGACGAGCACCCGCAGACGAACCATTTAAAGCCAATAATGTTTGTAATACGTCATCTGCTTCCCCACTTAAAACTTGTGCAGCATCAGATGCCAAATCATCTAAATCAAGGTTATCTATGTTTTTCTCATCGTTATGGTAGGGCTCATACGTTAAAGCGCCCATGCCCGCCATGCCCACATGCGACAATCTATCAAGCGGTGTTAATTCTCCTGGAAGAACACCTTTTAATCGCAGTGCTCGATCAAGCAACAATCGTCCCCAACCATCTGGCAAGCTATCATTCAATAATCCCGGCAGTCCTTCAAATAAACTGCGATCAAATGTTTTTAATCCTGGTTCAAGCGGTAGGTGCAAAGGCGATAATGCCAAATGACTTTTTAAAAATAATGCATCATATTCAAAATAAATTTGATGCTGGCGAGAAGCCAATCGACCAACGGACATTTTATGTTTTCCAAAATCCAGACCCACTTTGATTTCAGTCACAGGCTTATATTTCATTTTCTCCACCCTTTTTTACGCATGGGCTTTTTATCGACTTTGAGAACGTCATCGATACTTGAAAATTCGGTTATTGTGGGTGTCATTGCATTAACAATATTATCTAGCAACCCTAACACCATCGCAATTTTTAAAAATGACTCTAATGAAATTAATCCTTTTTGCTCAAATTGTCGTAATGTTGGCAATTTTACCCCCGATCGCGTTGCTAAGCCCTCTTGCGTTAAGCCTACGTTCAAGCGATGTTGCCGAATATGGTTTGCGAGGGTTTTTTGGGCGGATGAAATAGTTGTAAGTAATGTCATCATGTTAGTTTGTAAAGTTATCTTACTTAATTAACATTATAGCATTAGTTTTAAAAAAATCGCTCAATTCCATATAAATTAAACACCGTATCGCAACATTCTACATCGCTTAGTCTGCAGGTTACTATAAACACAACATCCATAACGCAACCACCATAACATATGTTATGTCTTTAAAATCCAATTTTTCATAAGTTAACGATACTCGACTTTAGCCATTTTCACTCAAGTGCCGTTCGCCCTGAGGAGCCAGCGTAGCTGGCTCCTCAGGGCGAACGGATTTTGGAAAATTGGCTAAAGTCGAGCGATAGATAAGCGCCCTACCTTCTCTTCTCAACGATTAAATCGGGTTCTCCATTCGTATTTTGAAACAGGGCGTTACAGCCTTCTTGTGAGCGCACACAAAACCAACTGACCATACCCTCACCGTTTGTTCGACGACGCAAATGCCCAATTTTACATACTGGACACGGATAAGCGGGTGCCAATCCCAGATTCGATGTTTTAGCGACATTGACGAACTTGGTGACAAACTCGCTTTGCCTTTTTAAAAACTGCTCTATCGTATATCGTCCATCGGCAATGCCATCCAAAACCTGCTCAAATAATCCAGTTAAGCCAGGGCTTTTAACGGAGTTTGGTAACGCTGATATCAATTTCCGGCCTGACTCGGTACTGATAATTTGCTTACCTTTCTCAGTAATAAAGGTTCGCTTTTTCAACGTTTCAATAATCCCAGCGCGTGTTGCTTCCGTACCAATACCCGCGGTTTCTTTTAATCGTTTTTTGAGCTCTGGGTCGTCTACTATATTATGAATGTTCGTCATAGCTTGTATGAGCGTTCCTTCGGTAAAGCGTGCCGGTGGCGTTGTTTTTTTGAACTCAACCTTTGCATCCTTACATTCAACCGACTCTGCTTTTTTAACGACAGGCAAGGTCTGCTTCTCCTCTTTGTCTTTCGATCCTGAAGTCGTCTCCTCATCCGTCGTCCCATACACTATTTTCCAACCTGGCAATAAGGGCACTTTACCGCTCGCAGTAAATGTTTCACCTTCTATATTTAAAACAATATTCGTCTCACTGTAGGTGTATGCAGGAAAAAATTGCGCCAAGTATGCCCGCACGATTAAATCAAAGACGTCTTTTTGTTTACCCGAAATATTGGCCCGATGTCCTGTTGGAATAATGGCATGGTGAGCCGTGATTTTCTTATCGTTCCATGCGGCCGATTTTAATGAACAGTCAGCCTGCTGCACTAACTTCTCATATTCAGGCGGCAATAAAGCGAGTATTTTCGCCGCCTCTCCAAATTGACTCTCCGGTAAATAATTACAATCTGTCCGTGGATACGTCGTTAATTTTGATTCATAGAGCGATTGAGCAATATCAACAACCTCCTGAGCGCCTAGTCCGAGTTTTTTATTCGCCAATGCTTGTAGTGTTGACAAAGAAAAGGGTAAAGGCGCTCCTTGTTTCTTTTTTGTCGACGAAAAGCTGACGACCGTACCCGTTTTACCTGTCGTTTGAATAGCGACTTGCTCCGCAATTTTTTGATCAATAACACGCAAAGACTCATCAACGGGCACGTCCTCAGACGGCTTCCAACGTGCTAAAAAATCACCATTGGTCGCATGAATACTCGCAACCACCGCATAAAAATCGCGCGGCTTAAAGTTCTCAATGTTTAAATCACGATTAACCACGAGTGCAAGCGTTGGTGTTTGTACCCGACCAATGGATAACACGCCTTGATAACCCCCTCGTTGTCCCGCAAGGGTGTACGCTCGCGTTAAATTCATTCCAACCAACCAGTCTCCCCGTTGCCTCGCTTCTGCGCTGGCTTTAAGATTAGCATAATTTGCATTGTCTTTTAGGTTCGCCAGCGCTTTCTGAACGTTCGTCTCATCTAATGCAGATAACCAAATCCGCTGCACGGGTTTGGTGTTACCTAAATGTTCCAAGAGCTCATCAACCAATAGTTGACCTTCACGATCTGGATCCCCCGCATGAATGACGATGTCACACTTTTCTAAGAGTAATTGAATGGTCTTGATTTGTGCTTTAGCCGACTCTCTCGGTAATAGGCGCCAATCTGTCGGGACAATAGGGAGGGTATTAAATGACCACCGCTTAAAGGCAGGATTATAATCATCGGGTTCGGCCATTTCCAATAAATGTCCGAAACACCAACTGACAACATCATCACCCGCAACAATATGCGTAGCTCCTCTTCCTGGACCTCCACCCTGTGGCACGCCTTTAACTGGAAGATACTGAGCAATAGCACGGCCCAGTGATGGTTTTTCGGCGATAAATAAACGCACGCGATGCTCCTTGGAAGTCGATTTTGTCTACGTTTTGCGCAAAGAAGGCGCCGTATAGTTCTGCCACAAGACCCCAAGGTAAATCATCAACAATCCAATGCCTGCTAAGGCGATCGGAAAAAACACGCTGTCTTTAAATAAAATCATGGCTAAATAGGCAAGATAGACCCCACAGCCGATGCCGCCAAAGACGATAAATACATTTCTGGCAAGGACTGCTCCTACCCCAATCATGATTAAATTGGGACATAAATAAAACCAAAAAGACATGAAGTTGCCTGAATAATGGGAAGACAATCCCCCCCAGTACGCCGCAACACCAAAAAAATAGAGCCAAAATGCATAATCACCAGATGAGTACGCTTTTCTCTCAACAAACCAAGCCGTGAATATCATCACTGCCCCTAAATACATCGACATATCGGCGCGCACACTATATGCGGCCTGCCAACCGACGATCATGAGGGCTAAATCCATCGCGGTATACCAAAACGTCATGGCAATGGGCATGAGCATAAAAGGATAGCGATAAACCCAAAAAAGCACGCAGCCTACCGCTAACGTACCGAGCTCCATAGACAACCAATACCATTTCATATGCATCGGTGAATAATAATCTTGATAGTCAATGTTCAAGGGCCACCAGCCCATGGCCAGTTGCAGCCCATAAATCGCTGCAGGCGTCACACAAATCACAAACGTAGCGCAAATGCCCGCAGGAATCACTAGCTTTTTTTTATCAAATATATCGGTTAAATAAAGGCCTACAACTGCATAACTCAAAGACAGCGCAACCAAACCCCATCCGCCAAAAGACGTCCAGGCTAAGTTCATAAACACCGTCATCGCCGCAATCGCGACCAACCCACCGAGATAATACAAAACATGGATCATATTGGAGACAGGATTAGCTTGCTGTTGTTTTATAAAATCTAATAACCGTGTAGCTTGTTGCGCATTGATAATTTTTTGATCAACCGCTTGGTCTAACATCGTCCGTGAAATGTTCATTTTTTCTCCGGATCTTTCCCCGCCTCAGGTGCAGGCTCAGACTCAGACTTCGACTTCTCATGCAACGCTTTACCCTTTTCAACCGCATCAACCAAGATAGGTTGCACATAACGTGACATCCAGGTCGCTATCGGCTCAAAATAATCAAACAATTTCGATGTGGTTTGATACGGTTTTAAATCTACACCCGTCATGCCCGCAATCACGATGGCAAGCGAAACAATCAACATCCCGCGCATCAGACCAAACCCCATGCCTAATAAACGATCGGTGCCGCTTAATCCTGCATGCCTTAAAATAAACCCGATGACCGCATTCACAATGCCGCCCAGCAAGAGGATACCCACCAAGATCAGGATAAATGCGACAACCACTTGTAGGGTTTTATCGAGGATATAAGGGGCTAACCACAGCGACACTTCATGACAATATTTAAAAGCCAACCAAATGGAAATGATCCAAGCCAACAAGGCAATCACCTCGCGCACTAATCCTCTGAAAATCCCTGTGATTGCTGATAATCCGATTACCGCAATAATTGCAATGTCTGTCCCTGACCACACCATGATTACCCCACGTTAGCTGTGACTACAAATCCCCTCAACTGCATTTGACTATATAATTTTTTTTGAAGCCGCACCATCTCTTCTCGTTGTGACGCGCGCCCCACTAAAACTTTATAAATCATTTTACCGCCAGGCGCAAAAACCGGTGCCATTTTGACGGCATAGCCACTGCCTTGCAACTTATTCATTAATATTTTTGCATTTTGTACGCTAGAAAAACTAGCAATTTGTACCGCATAGTCTTGTTGCTTCAATGCAGCATGGCGTAACGGCCGAACCACCACACGAGACACTTGAGGTCGCACAACCTCAGGAAGATGAGCCGCGCGTGATACATTGACTTTAGGTGGTGGTGCTACACGTGCTGTTTCCACTACCTTGGGTAAAGCTACAGGATGCGGAATCGTCACCGCGACAACAGGCGGCTTAGACTTCATGGCAACCATTGGCTTGGCACTCACCACAGCAGGCAACGATTGCAATGACACCACTTTAACTGTAGCAGGAACCACAGCCGCAGGTGCTACAGATGGAATGTGAACCCTGGCCACCTTCATGGTCTTAAATAAACGACCTTCATCGACAACGCGTACGGTCGGTGCGGCAGGATGCTGCGGCAAGCGCACGGCGACGCGACTCATGGCGTCAAATGATTGAGTGGATTTTTTTAATATGGCCGGCAATAAGATGGCCGCAATAGAGATAATAACGGCTAATCCAACCATCCGGTGTTTAAGACGTTCATCTATCGTTAATTTCATAGGATCCCCCTTGAAGTACCGCTGAAACGGTTAAAAACGATCCAAATACCACCACCAGCTCACCCGTTTCTCGGGTGCGTTTCGCGCTAGTGAAAGCAGAGAACACGTCATTATACCACAAAATAGGTGAAGAAGGGAAAAGACTAAACGCATCGCGCAATTGTTCCTGCGTTGCGGCTCGCTCCCCTTCCAGTGGAGCGACATGCCATGTCGTCACTTGCGCGTTTAAGGTTGCAACCATTGACGAGATTGCTTTATCTTCCAATGCAGAAAACACCGCATGAATCGCCCTATCTGGATACCTGTCTTTGAGCCACTGCGAGAGACGGCGCACAGATTGCGGATTATGTGCCACATCCACCACAATATCAGAAGGTAAAACCTGCAAGCGGCCAGGCACACGAGCAGTAATAGCCGCATGCCATGCTGTTTCTTCGATAGGGAGCCTATCTTTCAACAAGCACGTAGCCATCAACGCCGCGCTGACTGCTTCTGGGTGTAGCTGCGGTAGAGTGGCAGTCCAATTAAGGGTCTGAGTGTGAAAGTGGAAGGCCCAAGGGGTGATATCATAGTGATAATCCCGCCCCGCATACACCCCCTTTGCACCCAGCGTTTTCGCAACCTCAACCACACTATCCGGCACCATCTTTGACGCAAAAATAAAAGGCCGCCCCGCCCTTAAAATACCTGCTTTTTCATAACCAATTGCGTCTAAGGTCTGTCCCAAATACGCTTCATGATCAAAATCAATCGTGGTGATGATGGCTAAATCAGCATCAATCACATTGGTCGCATCTAAGCGCCCCCCCATCCCCACCTCTAAAATCACCACATCAGGGCGTTGGGTTTTAAAAAAATAAAGTGCGGCTAGCGTAGTCCATTCAAAATAGGTCAGCTCGTCGGCACCCTCACATTGCGCAATCGCTGCAAACGCCTCACACCAGGCGGCATCGCTAATGGCAACCCCATTCCAACGAATGCGTTCATTGAACACCAATAAATGAGGAGACGTATAAGCCCCCACTTGATACCCAGCAGCAAGATACATCGCTTCTAATGCACGAACGGTTGAGCCCTTTCCATTGGTTCCTGCAACGGTGATAACCACACACGGTAAGCTATCAACAGCTAATCGAGCGGCAAAATCCGCCATTCTCTCTAAACCTAATTTGATGGGTGCATGCCGAAAACGAGATTCAAGATGGTGTAACCAATCTGCAAGCGTCATTTTCACATCTAACATCATCCCTTTAACCCTCACGTCATCCCGAGCGCAGCGAGGGACCTCCCTTTGATTAGCACCGCGCTCATCGAAAGGAGATCCCTCGCTGCGCTCGGGATGACACATGAGCGGTATAAAACGACTCACTTACGTAGGTCGTTCCTTCACCGCTCATGAGTCAACTTTGCAACCAACTCACTCACCGTCGATTTTAAGGCTTTTCTTTGCACGATCATATCAATATGGCCATGCTCAAGCAGAAACTCACTCCGCTGAAATCCTTCGGGTAACACCTGGCGAACCGTTTGCTCAATCACGCGTGGTCCTGCAAACCCAATCAGTGCATTGGGCTCTGCCAAAATGACATCGCCTAAACTTGCAAAACTGGCAGACACGCCACCCATCGTGGGATCAGTTAAAACCACAATAAACGGCAAGCGTTTACTTGCCAACCGCGCCACCGCAGCTGACGTTTTCGCCATTTGCATGAGAGAAAACAAGCCTTCTTGCATGCGCGCTCCGCCACTGGCCGTAAAACAAACATAGGGTCGACATTCATCAATGGCCACTTCAACCGCGCGCACAAATTTCTCTCCCACGCTCGCCCCCATGGAGCCCCCCATAAAACCAAACTCAAACACAGAAACCACAACAGGTAACGTGTTGATGGTGCCTTTCACCACCACAAGCGCTTCTTTTTCACCGGTTGCTTTTTGTGCTTGGATAATTCTATCTTTATATTTTTTAGAATCTTTAAATTTGAGTCGATCAATCGGTTCAATATGCGCAGCTATTTCAACTTGCCCAAACTCATCTAAAAACTGCGCAATTCGCTCACGTGCACTCAAGCGATGATGATGGTTGCAATGCATGCAAACCATCATGTTTTTCACCATCTCTCCCCGATACACAACCGCCTGACACCCAAGACATTTAACCCATAATCCTTCTGGAACACCTTTTTTTTGAGTGGCCTCAGTGCGAATACGCGAAGGCAGTAATTTCTTAAACCAACTCATTCATTCCCCTGTTTGGGTGACGTAAAGTAGATAGTATATACCGATTACAGTTGAAGGTGTAGGGGCGTCCCTACAACACATAAGGCGAGCTCCCGCCCACCTTCGTCGTTCCAAACAGCTCAAGCTCAATCTGCTTAATTTTATCGAGTAACTCTCGAAACCGCGGTTCATTTTGGCGTACGTCCAGAGAATGCTTCAAGCGCTCTTTCCGAGCGACTAATTTCTCTTTCTCACCTTCAGGACAAGACGGATCGTTTAACTGTCCTTCAATCAACCAAATCTGCTGCACCTGTTGATTATTCTCATCTTGCAAGGCACTTGCTTTTGAGCGTAATTCAGCCAATTCTTGTTGTCGTTTTTCCATGTCATCTTGGTTATGCATGTTCAATCCCCTTACTTTGTCAATCCCGCCTGGTGAGATGCAGCCACACCAGGTTTTTGAAATGTTCTTTGCAATTCATCCAGTAAAGTCTCACGCGATGTTGTGACCGTATTTGACTTAAAAAACCCTGATTTTGCATGATTTTCTGGAGGATATAACTTCAATAGCTGTTGAACCGGATTCATCCCACCCGGTTCCGTAATTGCTTGTCCGCGTTTTTTCAAATCCATAGAAAATAACGCATCCTCAAGCTCATTCGCTTTTGTTCTATAGTTAGCTTCATCCGGACCACCCTGCGATCGATATTGCTTAATCAGCTGTTTAATTGCAACCACTTCCGCTGAGAGTTGCGCCGTCACGACCTGTTGTAAATCGACTTGCAATTGGGTGATCTCTGGTAAATCACCCTCATCATCACGACACTGTGTTAGGGCACTCCCCACATAATCATTCATCAGCTCATCATCCATATCAAAGAGCTGATCGAGTTGACGGACTAAAGAACAGCAGTTACTTTTTACACGATTCACATCCAACTCAGTCATAAATGCGTTTTTATTCAAAAGTAACTCAACATCCCAATCTAAAGGAGAGACATCATCGTTCAATGGCTTTCCTGCAACTTGAAATCGCGAAAGGTGCATGTGATGATATTCCAGCAAATCTTGCTCACACGCTAACGAGTCCGCATAAGCGACAAACGAGGGGTTTTCAGACGCAGCCAGCTTCAACTCAAATTGCCTTTCTTTAAGCAGGACCACGTACTGTTCTCGCTCACTCTTATCGACAATCTTCTCGGCCAATCGCTCCATCACCTCTGTTGGCATAAAAATAATCCGCGCCAAGGCCTGATTGACCTCATCACGAAACCTCGGGTTCATTTGCAAATCGTTAGGGATAATCTGACTATTAACAGATGAAAATCCCTGTCGAGTCAAATCCAGCCAATTAAAAGTATAAAATCCAACTGGGCGCGGTAAGTTATGTAGGCCTTCTGGCGTTAATGCATACCCTTTTTCACTATGCGTGGGTTTGAGTTGGCTAAAACACCAGTCTCCATCAATTTTGATCACCCGTTGATGCTTATCCAATCCAATATTACCGTTTTTCAAATCAACTTCTTGTAAAAACAGGGCACACGCCATTGCATGTCCTAACCCGGTATACGTTCCATCGCTAAATTTTTGTGACTCCCCAGAGGGAAACGCTCGATACCCTTCAACCTCCTCAGATAGCACAACATATTGTTTTGTCTTTTTATCAAACCCTAATTTGGTTTCAGGTTGATGCCGAATAATTAAACGGAAAAATTCTTGAGCCAAACACTCTCGTTGTGCTGTCTCAAGCTCATCCTCCATCTCTTTCACAACCCATGTTTTTTTTGACCCAGAAATCGTTGCCAAACGAATATCATGCGATTTTTTCCCCGACTCAACGAGGGTTCGGTTTACGGGGGATGTGGTGTCCATATCTATGTAGGGATAGGGCATGTTTTTGTCTTTTAATTGTTTATAATGTGTAATTATAGACTATAATTAGAATCTGCTTAACTCCCCACGTCATCCTGAGCGCCAGCGCAGGATCTCCTGCTAATTAGCACATTGCTAGCTAGGGGGGATCCTTCGCTGGCGCTCAGGATGACGTGTACCTGGGTAGTTACGAATCTGCTAGAACTGGACTTTAGCTAATTTAGATACGCCCCTGTTGCATCAAAAGTAAATGTTACCGAACGACTTTTCGTTGCCTCATAAATCATGTTACCGAACAGAGACATTGTTAACATAAATATCCTCTATAAATACCCTAGCGGGGTGAAGGGGCCGGCAATGAGGCCCCTTC
>JAPLRL010000070.1 GCA_026399205.1 Gammaproteobacteria bacterium | reverse complement strand
CGCTGCGCTCGGGATGACGTTCCTAGGGGGCGGGTAGGCGACGAGAAACCATGGCGTATTCTCTTCATTACCGAAGGCGCAGGGCGGCGTGAAATTGTGTTAGACCTCTTGACTCGCGCCGGGGTGTTTCCGGTCGTTCAAACTTCCTGGGGCGATTTTTTAAAAGACAGCGCACCGATATCGATGTTGGTCGCTCCTCTTGAGCAGGGGTTGGAGCTCACTGAGGCCAAAATTTCGGTGATTGTTGAAAGTCAGTTATTTGGTGAGCTTGGACGCGTTGCACAGCGGGCTAAACAGGCTAAATCGATTGATCCTGATGTGATGATTCGTGATTTAATTGAGTTACAAGTCGGTGCACCTGTTGTTCACCTAGAACACGGCGTCGGGCGTTATTTGGGTTTAAAAACCATTGAGATTCAAGCCGTACAACAAGATTTTATGGAGTTACTCTACGCCGATGGCGATAAAATTTTTGTGCCGGTGACAGCATTGCACCAAGTGACGCGCTACACGGGGGTTCAAGCGGATCATGCCCCGTTAAATCGCTTAGGCAGCGGGACTTGGCAGAGAGAAAAGAAAAAAGCAACCGAAGTGATCCACGATTTAGCGGTAGAATTGCTTGAAATTTACGCCAAACGACAGATTAAAACCGGTACGGCGTTTCATCTAGATGCCTCAGAATATGAGCGCTTTGTCAGTGATTTTGCATTTATCGAAACCGCAGATCAAGATAGGGCGATTCAAGATATTTTAAAAGATTTGCAAAAAGAAACCGCCATGGAGCGTTTAATTTGTGGTGACGTGGGGTTTGGTAAAACAGAAGTCGCGATGCGCGCTGCGTTTCTTGCGGTACAAAACGACAAACAGGTGTGTGTGTTGGTGCCGACGACTCTACTGGCATCACAGCATTATGAAACATTTTGTGAGCGCTTTGCATCTTTTCCTATTCAGGTGCGAATCTTATCGCGATTTCAACAGGCAAAAGAATGCACCGCAACCATTGAGGCTTTAAAAAAAGGCACGGTTGATATTGTCATTGGGACCCATAAATTATTAAACCAATCGTTGGTGTTTAAAGATTTGGGCCTATTGATCATTGATGAAGAGCATCGCTTTGGCGTGAAACAAAAAGAGAAAATCAAAGCTATAAAAAACGATGTGCACTGTTTAACCATGACGGCCACGCCCATTCCGCGAACGCTGAATATGGCCATGTCTGGCCTACGCGATATTTCATTGATTGCGACCCCACCGGCCAAACGCTTAGCCATTAAAACCTTTTGGCGAGAGAAAAACCCCGCCTTGGTTCGAGAAGCGGTATTGCGCGAAATTTTTCGTGGGGGCCAGGTGTTTTATGTGCACAATGAAGTTGATTCGATTCAACGCGTAGCAGAAGAATTACAAACCTTGCTGCCTGAAGCCTTGGTGCGTTTTGCGCATGGGCAGATGTCTGAGCGTTTATTAGAGCGCATCATGTCCGATTTTTATCATCAGCGGTTTAATGTCTTGGTGTGTACGACCATTATTGAAACAGGCATTGATATTCCAACGGCAAATACGCTTATGATAGACCGCGCTGATAAATTCGGATTGGCGCAATTACATCAATTACGGGGGCGCGTAGGGCGATCGCATCATCAAGCTTATGCTTATTTATTTACCCCTGCTGAAAAAACGATGACAAGCGATGCGGTCAAACGCCTAGAAGCCATTGTGTCATTAGAGGATCTGGGAGCTGGGTTTATTTTAGCGACACAAGATTTAGAAATTCGTGGGGCAGGGGAGCTATTAGGCGATGAGCAAAGCGGCAATATGCATGCGATTGGATTTACGCTGTATATGGAGCTATTAGATAGAGCCGTTACTGCCTTGCGTGAAGGTAAAGAACCCGCTTTATTAGAGCCCATGCTACAAGGCCCCGAAATTGATGTGTATTTTAGCGCCTTATTGCCCGAAGATTACGTGGGCGATATTCATACTCGATTGATTTTATATAAGCGCATTTCCAATGCTGTAAGCGAAGAAGACTTAGAGCGCATTCAAGTTGAGCTCATTGATCGCTTCGGTTTATTACCCATCGTGGTGAAGCACTTATTTCAGGTGACCCAATTGAAATTAAAAGCAAAGCCCTTGGGCATTCATAAAATACAACTGGCAAAAGGTGAAGGGAAAATAGGATTTGCTGAGCAGCCCAATATTCGCCCTGAGGTGTTAATTGAGTTGATTCAAAAAGAACCTACGCGTTATCGCTTACAAGGCCCCAAGAGTTTACGCTTTCAATTGTCGACGGAGTCGGTGGATATCGCGCTGCGTGAAACCGCAGGGCTGTTTGAACGTTTAACGCGGTAGGGGGGTAGTGAGCATAATCTATGCACACATCTTTAGGTTTACTCCGATCAATTCCCTCTCCCGCGGGAGAAACCCTTTTAAGACTCATATGGTGAGCGCGGGGGAGGGTTAGGGAGGGGGTTATAAGAT
>JAPLRL010000033.1 GCA_026399205.1 Gammaproteobacteria bacterium | reverse complement strand
TGGTTCGACAACACTTAGAGTAACTAACTTGATTGCTTGTACTAATTTTAACATCTCTACATCCTTGTAAAAATGCAGAGATTCTAAAAAAATTACAGGGAAATCAATAACATTTCCTTAACTTAATGGCAGTGAGGGTTGGGGAGAGGGTCAACGATAGTTTCAACCCTCTCCCCAGCCCTCTCCCGCGATGTATTTCAGTTTTCTTCTTTATTTTCCGGCGCGGGCGAGGGGGCAGATCCTAGTAACTGCACGGCATCGGCGTACTTAGTCTAATTACTCGGATAATAATTATGCTGTTTTCCATTTGCTGGTTGCAGTGACACTATCCGTCCAACAACGGGTTGCCCTCCATAATAAGCTGGTTCTGGCGGTGGGTTGCCACGAGTCATTTGCACCGCAGGCAGATCACTAAAATCGCGCATCTGTTGAGGTTCTGGTACAAACCTCAAATGTGGCTGATGTGCACGCGCCACATCCCGATCAACAGACTTCACAATGCCCTGACCCGCCAAATCCATCCCCAAGCCAATTAAAAACGTAGCGCCTGACCCTAACCATAACACCCCAATCAAAAGGGCAACAAACGGCATCGCATAATGAAGGGCTAATACAATACCAATCACACTCATCACAGCGCCTACAACCATGATCACAGCAATACCAGCAGCCGGAGACATCGTCGAGCTGCGACTATCGCAATGATGATGATTACCCATCATACTTCCCAATATATAGCCCCACAACATACCCGTAAAAAAACTATTATCATTATTAGACGAGCTCGAACGACTTAAAAGCCCATACAAAATAAAAGCATCCGCAATCAGCGTGCCAACCACAGCAGAAACGAACAAGCCAATGGCGCCTACAACCATCAAACCTTGACCCACCCTTTGTAAAGCCTGACCAAATGCACGCATGTATTTCTCCAATCATTGATACATTGAGCGAAATTATAACGCCAACCTGATCCACATGCAACCAAGTATATTTTTTTTAAAACAAGGAAATGGTTTTTGCACACCGACTTATGGTATAATTGCGACCACTAATGACATTATAAGCGCATAAATCAAGGGGAAAACGCCATGACCTACCCTCTCTCACTTAAACAACACTTTAGAATATGGTTCAGCTACCACCCTGGCATTGGCATCAATGAAACCAACAAACGACGACTCATTGCCTTTAGAGCGGAAAATCCCGGGATCACCATCACCTTGGTTTATAGTTCAGATTTACTTACCGAAGCCGCCCATACTCAATTGTTAGCGTTACTGACCGAACATCGTATCCAGCCGCTTAACATTCCGCTCAAGCGCGACGAGGACGTTGCAGCATTCCTTGCTCAAGATTTTACTGAAGAAGATCAAGAACTCTATGAGCTAGCAAGAGAAGAACTACTCCATCTTGATGACTATGGCAACCCTGCGGTAGCAAGCGATCAACTTCGCCTGGTTTTTCTTGAAAAATTACGCATCTATGCTGATCTAGATACCAAAGTGGTGTTACCAGCAGGGGCTGAAAACATAACAATTGAAGTGCGGGTTCCTCTTTTATATCCACAGGCCGCAGGTGGATTCAATAATGATGTGTTGATGCTGGCCGACCCAAGCAAAGATCCAGACAAAGAAACAGGTCCCTCAAGAGAGGCCATCTTAAAGCACATCAAAAGAAAAATGATCGAATCGTGCCGACGCCCTCATCGGAGTTTATTAAATATCATAGCAAAAGTCAGTCAAAATCCGCCTCTCGGCGAACACACTCTGACTAGAGTGCTCTTGATGTTTAACCAATCCCCTAGTTTTATGGCTTTTCTTGCAAGCAAAAATGAGAACCTTTTCCCCATGCGCCTTTTAATAAAAGAAGTCATGAGGCTCTGCGAGCATCCCCACACCTATCTAAATGCATTTTTACCGGACTTAGCTCCAGCTATCCTCCAGTCACCAGAGAAATGTGTAAAAATGTTAATGCAGATCATAAAAAATACCGCTCCCACTCTAACAACAGTAAACCTAGATACGTTTCTAGCTCAGAGCAAGCAGAACCTACTTATGACCTTAATCCCCGTTATTTCAGGCAGTTTACAGATTAGTAGTTCGCTCACCGAGCTTGATCCACAGGTTGAAGTCTTAAAAAACATGGGATTTTATAAATATTCTCTTCATAATTATCCAGTATTAGAGCAAAGCTTTGCTGAATCTTTAGTCACCAATGAGGCTGGTGGTACATCCGATTTATCTTGGACGCCAGAAGGGCGTAAAAATTTAGAGGCCGCTGATCGCGCATTGCTGAAACAGCAGGCTCAAGTGGCTGCGGTCAGTAGACTTGGGACGATGGCTGCGCCTACGACCTCTCAATCACCAGGATTGGCAACGAGTGTTGACCCGAAGTTGTAGGGTGGGCAAAGGAGCCCCGCGCTGAGCTTGCTAGTAGTTGGAAGCTTTCGGCGACGTGCCCACCGGTAACTCGAAGCCACCGGTGGGCACGTCGCCCGAACGATTTCAGTCAGTGGAAAATTCAACGCTGGGCTCCTTTGCCCACCCTACTTTATCCCTCTTTATCATAAACACAACGCGTACTCTTCGTCCCCAATAATGAACCATTTTCAAACATCGTATATGTGTACTGTTGAATCAACTGTTTATTCTGTATGGAAATATTGCAGTTCCCCACAATAGTATGCAGCGGATCTCTTGATATATTTCCTTCTCTCATATACTCAATGAAAGTTGCTAACAATTCATTACCCTCATCGTTCCAACGATAATGCCAGGTCGCACTCCATGTTCCTGCAGCGTATCCATCCGCCATTTGAAATTCGGACTTATGAAGTGCATCAATGATGCTGTATTCCCCATCTATACTAAAATCAACAGCGCTACTCTCAATCACGAGACGGTTGGGCTCACCTTCATCATCATCACATTTTCCAACCCATTCACCTGAAAAATCAGTATACCCATCATCGTCAGATTGTATGGATTGTTTCAGTTCATGTGTGACCTTTTTTGACTTACTCAAATGAAGCATATGTCCTAATTGAGGTGAAGCCATACTTGACGTAGCCCAAAGTAGGCTAAGAAAAATAAACATATTTTTTTTCATGGATATCCCCTGTATGTATATCTCAACTTCCGCTCAATCTAACCGAGCCGCGACCGTTAGGGAGCGGAAATTTTAAAACTTCCGCTCCCTAACGGTCGCGGCTCGGATTGTATCGAGTAGAACGTTTAGAATCGCGCCATATTGAAACCTAACGATTGCACCACGTTAAATCAATCCCAACCTTATTAAAAACCGTGCTCACAATCTCAGCATCAATCTTTAAATCACTTGCCGCATGCATAACCCCACACGCCCCTTCAGTAAACCCCGTATTAGGCAACCAATATTTGGTGTTAGCGACCACCATCATCTGAAACGCCTTTTTAATGCCAAGTTTTTTTGATAATAAATAAAAAACTTTATTAAATATGCCACTTGCCGTGTGTACGATATAACTTTGTCTGCCCTCTTCACCGGCCATAGTTATGAATAGGTCTGAGTTAGCTTTAGTGATTAATTCAGGGTAACTGATACTACAAATACCCCCACTCATCTTCGCTAACGTTTTATTCAAGCAATCTGCAGATTCTCCATCTTTGGTTGGAAAATCCATAAACCGAAATCCATTCATTGGAGCTCGTGTGATGGTTTCACCAATCCCCCAAGTCAATGCATTGGGTGTCAAATAGGCTTTATTGTAAAGTGCAGGCTCAGTTTCAAGAAGATAAGCACGAGACGCTTGTCCGCCCATATCAGAAAACGCTTCATTCAGGGCGCCAGATTCATCATGATACTCAAGATTTGAATGTTGTTCGGTAAATCCATGCGACACTTCATGACCAGCTACATCTAATGAGACCAAAGGATAAAGCTCCTCTCCATCTCCAAAAGTCATGCTCACCCCATCCCAAAAGGCATTATCATAATCTTTACCAAAATGAACTCTCATCATTAATTGTAAAGGCTGCCCGACCGCATCTTGTAGCGCCGGGATTGCATACCAGTTTTTATACATATCAACGATGATATGCCCAAAATAATACGCATCATTCCCCGGAGAAAACGCACCATGAGTAGGAGGCTCTTCGTTATGATCGCAAGCATACTGCACAGGGCTGAGTTGGAGATACTCCATATCTTCGCTAGATTTTAAATCAATCAACTTTACTTTTGAGTCTTCAAAGGTACAAACATCGCCTTCTTTACTCACCTCTAAGCTGGGCAATCCATCTTTGCCATACCAGTATTCATGCGTTTTATCATTTCCACCCGCACCTGTATCTGCATAATGTTTAATGTTGTTCCAGGACTTGCGTATCTCTCCTGTTTGAGCACTCACGACAACATGAGGCCAGACCAGTTTACCGTCGATGATGCTTTTAAAAGAGACTAAGTAC
Organism: Gammaproteobacteria bacterium; assembly: GCA_026399205.1. Classification (GTDB taxonomy): domain Bacteria; phylum Pseudomonadota; class Gammaproteobacteria; order Legionellales; family Legionellaceae; genus 2-12-FULL-37-14. Next base: position 25,432 of record JAPLRL010000033.1, on the reverse strand, counting down.
ACAAGCTCCATCTGATGGTTATCACCCGCTCTGATTTGAAGCTCAACCGCTTTTTGGTAAACTCCCGCAGGAGACTTACCATTAAACACTGTTTTCTGAGCAAACTCTAATGCTTCTACAGTCGTTAATGTCGGTTTAACATCCAGCTGGATGTCATCTAACAAATAACCATTAACCTCCGTATCAACATAAGGATTAACGCTTGGTTTAACCGGCCGACTTAACGTCACCTGAGCACCCACAACCGGGATCCCTTTATATAATTGCTGGTAGCGCATAATCATCTGATTAGCTTGCTTCGTCTGACTCACGCGTTTCAAATCACTCCCCTTTGAGGAGAGTACGTTTTTAACCACAGGCTGTTTGATCGATGGAAATTGTTGTAAGCTAGTTAACGGTGCCTTGTATAAGTTCATCGGCGTCACCGCAAAAACACTGTAACTCACAAATAGCATGACCGCGAATATCACTTTTCTTATCATAAACAAAATCCACTTTGAGCGCAAAATCAGCATTGTACGTTATTTAATGCTAGAAGTTAAGCGAGTGTGCTGGATGCGTGTAGGGTGGGCAAAGGAGCCCTGCATTGAATTTGCCGCCAACTGAAATCTTTCGGGCGACGTGCCCACCGGTGGCTCGGAGTTACCGGTGGGCACGTCGCCCAAGAGTTTCCATCAACTAGAAAGCCCAGCGCCAGGCTCCTTTGCCCACCCTACTTCATCCCACTTCGTAGACTAAAAGATCAATGAGGTGGATGTGCAGATAAACATGCTAGAAAAGTCAAATCATTAAATGATGTATTTAATGTCACTGAATTGGCTGGTGACTCAGGTAAGAAAAATAGATGTCGGTTTACTCGAGAAGTCGATGGCGAAAAGTTAGTGTCAACAGATCTAGGATGCATATTAGAGATACACGGTGTGTCTAATTCGAATCTGTTTTGCGTCACCGAATCGACGTCTATAGAATTTAAACTAACTACAGGTAAAAAAGAGGCTGTGTTAGCAACCAGGGGTTGGTCATCGCAAATGAAATAAATATGTTCATCTTCGAAACGAACTTGAATCTGCATGTTTTCAATGTCTTGATTGAGTAGATTTTGAAAATAATCGATAATTTGGCGTTGATCAGCAGGTACATCAATTTTAGTAAATTTGCTGAGTTTGATTAAAAATGCATCGGGTAATAATCCGTTGTTATGTAATTGGTGGATCGTGGTGATAAACTGGCATAATGTGGGAGTATAATGGCCGCTGCAGTTATCAATGATCCGATCTGAGGGGCTGTTTGCTACATAGTCAATCCACCCAGCACAACGGACGGGTTTTCCCGCATTGGCTTGCGAATGAACAGTCGCATTAAACATAAAAGGAGATCCCTCAGGATCAACGATATACATGTATTTTTTATCTTCTAATGGCGTATTGGCATTAGAAAATGACCAACGAAAAGTAGGGTCAGAAATCACAAGGCATTCATTCTTTTCTTCCTCGTTAAAATAGCTGAATACGGGGAAGTCGCCAGATGTACAGGAACGATCTGCGTCAAGTTTGTCTGGTGTGACGGGAGCTAAATTTGTAAAGAGACGTCGAGGATGCATGTCGATAACCTGCGTGTTATGGCATTCATGCATTATAACTGACCCAATAAAAAATGCAAATAATAAATTCATTAGCGCAAATTTATGCGCATGTGGATTAAAAATATCGTTTTTAGCTGAGTTGTGTTATCATTTGCGTTTTATTAAGCTGACTAGGCATAGATATCATAAGGACAATGAGATGTTTTTTGAGCAACTTGCATACCCCACATTAATCAAGCCTTATCTTTTTTTAGGTAGTGTCGATACATTAGACAATTCAAATTTTTTAAGCAAAGTATCTCATGTCATTAGTGTGATGAAGAATCCACCGTTGCTTCAAAATATTAAGCAACTGACGATTCCTATAGAAGATTCACCAGATGTGGATATTACCTGCTATTTTGCATCGGTGTTTCAGTTTATTGAAACAGCAAAAGCTGAAAATCCGAATCATGTTATTTTAATTCATTGTGAAAAAGGCATGTCGCGTTCAGCAAGCTTTGTGCTTGCCTGGTTACTTTACAATAAAGCTCAGCAGAACATATCAGTAAACTATCGAGAAGAATTAGCTTGGTTAACGTCAGAACGAAGCCTCACTTCACCGAATGTTGGATTCACAACTCAGTTAGAGCGGTTTGCTGTTCAGTTAAATCAACAGTTAACTGCTGTTCCAGAAAGGGCCCTCCTTTCATACCCTGCATAAACCCACTAGTGGCAAGATGCATGTAGGGTGGGCAAAGGAGCCCCGCATTGAAATTTCCGCTGACTGAAATCTCCCGGGCGACGTGCCCACCGGTAGCTCCGAGCCACCGGTGGGCACGTCGCCGAAAGCTTCCAACAACTAGCAAGCCCAGCGCGAGGCTCCTTTGCCCACCCTACCTAATCCCACTTCGTAGACACTGCTCCAGGGACCTTCTCGAGATGACTATCGACCGCCACCCGATTATCAAACACAAAGCAATCGCCTTCCCACATCGATTCAGCTTCAGGCACCGTTTCTAAGTAATTTAAAATACCACCTTCTAAGTGATAAACAGATTTAAATCCCTGCTCCAATAAATAGGCGGTTGATTTCTCACAGCGAATCCCACCTGTACAGTACATGGCTATTTTTTTATCTTTATGTTGGGCAAGATTTTCTTGAACATACGTAGGAAATTCTCGAAAATGCTGGGTTTGAGGGTTTAACGCCCCTTTAAACGTTCCCATTTTAATTTCATATTTATTGCGGGTATCCACCACCAGTACTTCAGGATCTTGTAGCATTTGATTCCAATCTTTGGGTGAGACATAGACCCCCGTTTGTTTTTTTAACGGCTCAATGCCCTCTATGCCTAGAGTTACAATCTCTTTGCGCAGTTTCACTTTGGCTTTATCATAAGGGTTTTCAGCATCTTCACTGAGTTTAAACGTTAAATCTTCAAACTCAGCATACGAACACAAAACCTGACAAAATGCCGCTACATCAGCATGTGTCCCTGCAATCCCTCCATTAATGCCTTCATGGGCAAGCAAAATGGTCCCTTTAATATGATGCTCCTGCATGGTTGCTAACAAAGCAGCGCGGCGCTCTTCGTAGTCAGGTAAGGCAACAAATTTATAAAATGCACGGACTTCAATCGGTAGATTCATGATTTCAACTCATTAATGCGTTTGAACATAATGATATCAAACCAGCTGGAAAAATACCAAAATAAATTAACGACAAACAATTAAGGGAATAAAACGTCCAGACCAAGCGATTACCACCTAACACCATCGGGCTCTGATTTTCGGGTTTATCAAAATACATGACCTTCACAATCCGTAAATAATAAAACGCACCAATCACCGCTAAAATCACTGCAACCACAGCAACCCAAGTCATGTTCACGTCAATCAATGCTTTCAAGACCGCTAGTTTCACAAAAAACCCGGCTGTGGGCGGTACGCCCGCCATCGAAAATAACACGATCATCATCATCAAGGCAGCCCAAGGGTTTTTTTCACTTAAGCCTTTTAAATCATCAATCGACTCGATATCCGTGCCGCTATGTGAGAGCAGAACCAATAAACCAAACGCACTCAAACCCATCAGCACATAAACCAACACATAATACACAGAGGCAGCGTACCCTGCAGCATTTGCAGCCAACACCCCAAATAAGGCAAATCCCATATGTGAAATCGCAGAATAAGCCAATAACCGACGAATATCAGTCTGCACAATCGCAAAAAGATTACCCAATAAAATCGATAAAACTGTCATCACCAATAAAATCGATTGCCACTCAACTGCAACCGACGGTAAGGCAATCGTTAACAATCGCATAGCAAAAACCAACCCAGCAATTTTAGGCGCAGTACTGATCAGTAATGTGACCGATAATGGCGCGCCTTGATAAACATCTGGCGCCCACATATGAAAAGGAACCAGCGCCAATTTAAAACCCAAGGCGCCCACAATAAAAATCAGCGACACGGTTAAAAGCGGGTTACTCAGCGCGCCCTTAGCCGACAACACGCCCGCAATGTGAGAAAACTCCCATTGACCTGTCGCCCCATACAGTAAAGAAAACCCATACAACAACATGCCTGAGGCAATCGCCCCCATCACAAAATATTTCATAGCCGCTTCAGATGAATCGCCACTCATGCGTCTGACTGCGGTGAGTGCATATAAAGGCAGAGATAATAACTCTAAGCCCAAATACCCCGTCAACAAGGTGTTCGCACAGACCAAAACCATCATGCCAAAGGTCGATAACAAACTGAGAACAACAATATCTGCAACAGGCATTTGGTGCTCAACCATATAGTCTTTACTGTACAGCATAATTAAAAACACAGCGCCCGCAATTCCAGCATCCATCAATTGCGACAACCCATCACACACAAATTGGCCACCCAGCAACACCGTTGGTGATACTGCCAGTTGAGTGACGCTTAAGAATAATGCACCCAGCATACCGAGCAATGCGACTAACCACAGAATCGTGGTTTCTTTTTTAAAAGAAAATAAGCTGATGATGAGGACTAAACAAGCCGTCGCCAGCACGCAAATTTGGGGGTAGACTAAATGGATGTTTTCTAGCAAATTCATGGTTTCTCTCTATATCGTCAATTTAGTATCGCACAGTAGGTTGGGCCTTGGCCCAACAAAAAATTGCATGTTGGGTCAAGGCCCAACCTACGGCGATTATCTTTACAACTTGGTCTTATCCGCCTGCGCCAATGTCTCACTCACGGACTGATGCAGGCAATCTAAAATCGGCTTAGGGTAAACCCCCATGCCAATCACCATTATCGCCAATATCACATAAGCGGCCAATTCATGCGAACATAAATCTTTCATGCCTTCTACTTTGGCATTTAAAACAGGGCCAAAAATCACGCGCTTCATCATCCATAACGTATAAGCCGCACCCAAAATTAACGTCGTTGCAGCAAAAAAGCCAATCCAGAAGCCTGCTTTAATTGAGCCTAAAATCACCATCCACTCCCCCACAAACCCTGAGGTTCCGGGTAATCCCGCATTGGCCATGGCAAATAACATAAACAGCGTTGCAAACGTCGGCATAGAATTCACAAGCCCGCCCATTTCACAGATTTTCCGGGTATGCAACCTATCATAAATAAACCCAACACCTGCAAACATCCCACTCGAAATAAACGCATGCGAAATCATGATCATAATGGCACCTTCTAGCACCAGCCCTGCTGAACCGACACCCGCGTGACGCATAAGACCAAAAATTGCAAAACACCCCAAGGTGACAAATCCCATATGCGAAATAGAAGAATAAGCAATTAATCGCTTCATATCTTGTTGCACAATCGCCACGAGACCAATATAAATCACCGCAATAAGCGATAGGCCAATCATCCAAGGCGCCATATAGCGACACGCGTCCGGTACAATCGGCAAAGCAAAGCGAATGAATCCATACGCGCCTAATTTTAATAAAATAGCGGCTAACATCACCGAGCCTCCCGCAGGCGCTTCGGTGTGCGCATCCGGCAACCAAGTGTGCACCGGAAACATCGGGATTTTAATCGCAAATGCAAAAAAGAAAGAGGCAAAAATCAGTAATTGTGCCGTCATCCCTAGCTTTAATGCAGAAAACGTATCAATTGAAAACGAGCCAACCTGATACCCCATGTATAAAAACGAAACCAACATGAGGACTGAGCCTAAAAACGTATATAAAAAGAATTTAATGGCAGCATATACCCGATTGGATGATCCCCAAATGCCAATGATCAAATACATGGGAATCAGCGTCGCTTCCCAAAATAAGTAAAATAAAATGGCATCAGTTGCTGAAAACACCCCAACCAATAAGCCTTGCATGATCAAAAAAGACGCCATATAAGACGACACACGGTATTTAATACTATCCCAGGTGGCTAAGACCACCACAAGATTGGTGATGATCGTTAAGATAATCAACACCAGCGATAAGCCATCGATCCCTAAACTATACCGCAAGCCAAATAACGGCACCCAGTCGACATCAACCCCATATTGCATCCCAGCTGCATTAAAATTAAACCATTGATACAACGGCACACACAGCAATAAGGTCAGCGAGATCATCAATAGCGTCAACCATCGTGTAACCTGTGGCTCACTGTCTTTGCCCACATACAAAACAAATAACCCACCGAAAATCGGGAACCAAATCAACAGATTTAACATATATTGCATCGTATTATCCTACTTTTAGGACTGGTAAAAACCAAACTAAAAAGAAAAACATCCCCAGTATCATGACGGTCACATAATGAAACACATACCCTGACTGCATCACCCTAATCACAGATGCGATTTTTTGTACGGAATTTGCAGTACCATTCACAAAAACCCCATCTATCATCACCTGATCACCTTGTTTATAAAAAAGCTGCCCCAGCTTTTTACTGCCACTCACCCACACCGTATCATTGAACGCATCAAAACCGTATTTGTTCACTAACACGAGGTAAACCCACTTAAAGTGTTTCACAAGCCATGCAGGTATCGTCGGGTAAACAATATAAGCGAAGTAAGAAAAAACCACACCCAAACCTGTTAACCAAAACGCCGGACTTTTCCATGCTTCAAAAATAAACGCCATGGGCCCTGTGATTTCTTCTGCAAGATGATGCAACACATTATGCTCAGGTAACACGAATATCGCGTTAGAAAGCAGCGATGGTGTGTTAAACAACATCGGCATAAATAATACCGCACCAATCAAGACCGAAGGAATCGCTAACAACACCAACGGCACCCAAACCACTGCCGGAGACTCATGCACATGACGCCAGGTTTTATCATCCATGCGCGGTTTACCATGAAAGGTTAAAAATAATGCCCTAAAACTATAAAGCGTTGTGACCAATGCGCCTAGCACCACACAATAATACGCGTACCCATGCCCTGGTGTTAAAGACAAACCCGCAGCGTCAATAATCACATCTTTAGAATAAAAACCTGCAAAAGGCGGAATCGCGCACAAGGCCAAGGTGCCAATTAAAAAGCACACATAGGTGATCGGCATTTTTTTATACAAACCACCCATGCTGCGCATGTCTTGTTCGTGGTGCATCCCCATAATCACCGAGCCTGCGGCTAAAAATAACAGCGCTTTAAAGCATGCATGGGTTGCTAAATGAAACATCCCCGCGCTATAGGCAGACACACCCATGGCAACCATCATGTAACCTAATTGCGATAAGGTCGAATATGCAATCACACGTTTAATATCGTTCATAACTAAAGCCAATAACCCCGTGAATAAAGCGCCTGTCGCACCCACAACCAAAACCACACTCAGCGCAGTTTGTGAAAGCTCAAACAAGGGCGAAATTCGCGCAATCATAAAAACCCCTGCCGTGACCATGGTCGCTGCATGGATAAGTGCGGAAATTGGTGTCGGGCCTTCCATAGATTCGGGTAACCACACATGCAAAGGCACTTGGGCTGATTTCCCCATCGCGCCCACAAATAAAAGCAGACAAATAACGGTTAATAGCGATTGAGAATCGGTTCTAAAAAACGAGAAGCTTTCATGTTGTAGCGAGCTCGCGTGGCTAAATACGGTGCTGTAATCTAAGCTGCCAACATAAGCCAAAATCAAACCAATGCCCAGAATAAACCCAAAGTCACCCACACGATTAACTAAAAACGCTTTTAAGCTCCCTTGTAATGCTGATTCACGGTGATACCAAAAGCCGATTAATAAATACGAAACAAGCCCCACGCCTTCCCAACCGAAAAATAACTGCAGAAAGTTATTTGCCGTCACCAGCATCAACATCATAAACGTAAACAAAGAAATATAACTAAAAAACCTCGCATAGCCATCATCATCGGCCATATAGCCGACGCTATACACATGCACCAGTAAAGACACAAATGTCACCACCAATAGCATCAACACAGTCAAGGAATCGATTAAAAATCCGATATGAAACGCATAAGGAAAAAATACCCCGCCACTTGCCCAGGTATATAACGTGACATCGACCGCACCTTGTCCGGCCCAGTACACCTGGTAGGCCAACACACATGACAACATAAATGACATGCCAACACCCGCAATCGTCACGGTATGCGCCCCAGTTTTACCGAGTGCATGACGATAAACGCCTGCTAAAATAGCTCCCACTAATGGAAAGCAAACCAGAAAAAGACAAATAGTTTCAATATGCACGACATTACCCTTTTAGATGATTCATTTTATCTGCATCGATGGTGCCACGATTCCGATAGAGTAACATCACAATCGCCAATCCTATCGCCGCCTCAGCCGCTGCAACCGTTAAAATAAAAAATACCATCACTTGCGCTGCAATATCATGATACAAGTTTGAAAAAATAATAAAATTAGAGTTCACCGCAAGCAACATGAGCTCAATGCAAACCAGGAGTAAAATCACATTTTTACGATGCATCACAATTCCTGCTAGGCTTGATGCAAATAAAATAACCACCACCACAAAATATAAATCTAACGAGGTCATGATGGCTCTCCGGTTCCCTTCGTCATCCCGAGCGCAGCGAGGGATCCAGTGGCACTAGGAGGAGATCCCTCGCTGCGCTCGGGATGACGTGAATCTATAGAAACAAGTTTGACCCTGTCTTCTGGACGAGTCATCAATTGCGCTCTGATATCTTGCTTTTTAGACCGCGTATTTTCTCGATGGGTTAACGTAATCGCCGCAATCATAGCAATCAATAAGACCACCGCAGCTAATTCAAACGGATACACATAGTTAGTATAAAGCACCATGCCGATTTGCGTCATGTTAGGAAGTGCGGCTTGCGTGCTTGGCAAAGTTGCAGACGAGCCCATTTTACCAACCAAAGAGATCGCATCATGAGAAAACGCCCCGCCGTGCTTAAGCATCACCGTATGCGATAAGGCATATACAATTAACGCAGTAAAACAGCCCACGATCAAACCCCCTAAAGGCAGTAAGCGTAATAAATGAGATTTCATGGCCTCGACATCAACATATAACATCATCACCACAAACAAAAACAGGGTCATCACCGCACCCACATACACCAGCAATAAAATTAAACTTAAAAACTCAGCCTGTAACATCAACCACAGAACGGCACTCATAAAAAAGGTCAAGACCAAACATAAAACCGATCGAACCGGATGAGACTGCAACACCACCATCACGCCACTCAGTAGCGTCAGGCCGCAAAACCCATTAAACACCCACTTAACTACCTCACCTTCCATCCTTCACCCCAATTATCTAAATTTTTCATCAGCTTCACGGTCAGCTGCAAGGCGTTTTTCCATTAAATCACCCACGGCTAATAATTTTTCTTTCGTCATGATATTTTGCCCGCGTTCAGTGATGTGATAATGCTGAATCGGTGTCACTACAATGGAATCAACAGGACACGACTCTTCGCATAAGCCACAATTAATACATTTAAACACATCAATATCGTAGCGTGTTGTACGCCTAGAGCCATCATCACGCTCTTCAGATTCTATCGTAATCGCAAGGGCTGGGCACACCGCTTCACACAACTTACACGCAATGCAACGCTCTTCGCCATTTGGGTAGCGGCGCAAAGCCAACATGCCCCGAAAACGCGGAGAAATCGGTGTGGTTTCTTCCGGAAATTGTATGGTTATTTTTCGTTTAAAAAAATACTTTCCGGTGACCCAAAGGCCTGCAAACAACTCCCATAATAAAAAGCTGCGAATATAATGACGACAAATGCGATATGCTTTTTTCATAGATCCATTCAACCCAATCTCAAGAGAACCAAGGGCGGACATGCAATAACACTAAGCACGCAGTCACCACCAACCAAACAATTGCAACCGGAATCAATACTTTCCATCCCAGCCGCATAAACTGATCATAACGATATCGAGGAAACGTCGCTCGTATCCATAAATAAACCAGCAAGAAAAAACTAATTTTCAGGAAAAACCAAATCATGCCAGGCACAAAGAAAAAGAAATCATCAAGAGCCGGAATTCCTTCAAAAGGAGATAACCACCCCCCCATAAAAAACACGGTGATTAAGGCTGAGATTAAAATCATGCTGGTGTATTCAGCTAGAAAAAATAAAGCAAACCCCATGCCAGAATATTCAACATGAAAGCCCGCAACAATTTCAGACTCACCCTCAGCTAAATCAAAGGGGGCCCGATTGGTTTCAGCAATCCCCGAAATCCAAAACACAAAAAATAGCGGCAATAAGGGTAAAAACCACCAATGCCAAAACCCACCTTGTTGCGATAAGACAATCTCAGATAAATTCATGCTGCCAGAGGCGAGCAATACCCCAACCAGCGAAAACCCCATGGCAATTTCATAAGACACGGTTTGTGCAGCACTTCGCAGCGCACCATACATTGCATATTTTGAATTAGAAGCCCACCCAGCAATCAAGACCCCATATACGCCTAAAGAGCTTATCGCAAAGCCATACAATACCCCTGCGTTGATGTCTGCAAGAGCCATGCCCTTCGCAAAGGGAATCACAGCCCACCCAGCAATAGCAGGAGCTAGCGTAAACAAAGGGGCGACGACAAATAAGTATGTATTCGAGCGCGTAGGCACTAATAACTCTTTGGTCAATAATTTAAGCAAATCGGCAATCGGCTGCAATAGGCCAATCCAACCCACCCGATTGGGACCAATTCTGACTTGAATGTAGCCTATCACTTTACGCTCAACGTAAATCAAATAAGCAACAACCAGTAACAATGGGACCACAATTAATAAAGCTTTAATGACAATCCACAATAACAACGCGATATCTTGAAGCATGCAAAACCCTTATTACACCATCACTTCAATTTCAGCAAAAGGGTATCCCAGATCCATTGTCTCTGAAAGACCATTTAAAACACAAACAGTGTCTTTTGCTACCTTTTCATCATATTCTAGCGGTAATGTTACCGCAATCACTCCCTGAGAGATAGTCACAATCTCTGTGACCTTATAACGTTGTGCGGTCTCAGGGTGCATCCGCACAGACGCTTTATCAACTGACCCACAGTGTTGCAATGCCTCAGCATGCCGCACCAAACCATCAATGCCATATAAAGGCCATCCACCCACTCGCATTAATCCAGACGAACTCATGAATGGCGTTGCTTGCAAAAATGGTTGATAAGCGATCTCAGCGCTTGATTGTAGCTTTGATTTCAGTTCATTTAACACCTGTTCTGAGCTCTCATAGTCAAAGCGCTCACACTTCATTAGGTTTGCGAGTACCCGCAAGACTTTCCAGGCAGGTCGAGCTTCGCCTGCTAATTTTGAACACCCAGACACGGTTTGCCACAGTCCATCGATATTAATATAAGTGCCGGAGGTTTCGGTAAACACCCCAATGGGTAAAATCACATTGGCAACTTCTTCTAAACTAGGGTCATCAAACGCCGTCAACGCAACCACACACTCCGCACCCAACATCGCTTGTCTTGCGAGACCCGTGTGTGCAAAATCATAACTAGGATCAACCCCTAATAAGCAATAGCCTTTTAATCCCTGCTCAATACTGTCTTTGGCAGCAAGACCTGGCTGAGACACACCTTCACCACAAGCGGTGCGATGTGGCACCATGCCCGCAAGCCATCCTCCATTTGCATTAGAACCCACCGTAAAGCGTAGCGATTTAGCTGCGGAAAAGCTCTGAATATAATGAATCAAAGTCCGTAAAATAGACGCATCAGGATGGTTCTCTAACAGAGCACCCGTGACAATCACAGCGTTGTCTTGTTGTAAAGCCTTTGCCATGTGCTTTGCCACGTCATCAGGTTTCACACCTTTTAACCAAGTCTGAACTTCTGCAGGCAACTCACTTTTATCTTTAACCAAGGCCAATAACACTTTCCCAACGGATGCAACCATCTGTTGAGGGGCGATAATCATTTTATCGGACACCGTAAACGGAAAGTCATAATCGACAGGGTTAATCGCAAAAACTGTTGCCCCCAATAAACTGGCTTTACGCACACGAACACCTGCCAATGGTAATTCTCGATGGAGGTGTGTACCAATTAACACAATGTTAGATTGTTTGTCTAAGTCTGCATACGCCAACGTTGAGCTCGGTACCATGCCAGCATGGGTTTGATCCCGCACATCCATCTGTTGTAAGCGATGATCTACATTATTCACGCCCATCGCACGCATCCAGCGCTGTAATAAATACATTTCTTCTACTGTAGAAGAGCTTGACGCAAATGCTGCAAATTGTTCTGAACCATATTTAGTGATGCAATCACCGATACTGGTCGCTGCAAACTGCAGGGCCGTTTGCCAATCTACGGTCTGCCATTTTCCGGCTTTTTTAATTCGTGGAAACTGCGCCCGTTGGGGATGACTAAGACCCAAATAACTAAATCTATCTCTATCTGATAACCAGGTTTCATTCACCTGTTCTTGTTCTTTAGGCACCACACGCATCACCGCTTGACCACGCACATGGGCGTGAACGGTTGAACCTAAACAATCATGCGGGGCAACCCCACTATGCTGCGTTAATTCCCAAGCCCGTGCGGTAAAACGATAGGGTTTTGACGTCAATGCGCCCACCGGGCAAAGATCAATAATATTACCAGACACTTCTGAGGTCATGGCATGCTGGACATAAGTGCCGATTTGCATGTCTTCACCACGCCCTGTCGCACCTAGCTCGCGCACACCTGCAATTTCTTCCCCAAAGCGCACACATCGCGTACATTGAATGCAGCGCGTCATATCTGTTGAAATCAGCGCACCTAAGTCCTCGTCATTGACGACGCGCTTTGCTTCTTGATACGCCGACTCACCACTTCCAAACCCCATAGACACATCTTGCAATTCACATTCACCACCTTGATCGCAAATCGGGCAATCCAGTGGGTGGTTAATGAGCAAAAACTCCATCACCGCTTTTTGTGACCGCAAGGTTTCTTCAGATTGCGTCTGAATCTTCATGCCTTCTGTAATCGGTGTAGCACAAGCAGGAACAGGTTTACGGCTATTTTCAATTTGAACTAAACACATCCGACAATTGGCAGCAACAGACAGCTTCTTGTGATAACAGAACCGTGGAATATGAATTCCCAGCTCGTCTGTCACTTCGATGATCATTTTGCCATTATCAACCTGATAAGGTTTTCCATCAATTTCAATCGTTGCCATCGTCTCTAACCTTTCACCTTATTCTCAAATTCGTGATAAAAATGTTTTACAAAACTCTGAACAGGCCAAGCTGCCGCTTCGCCTAATGCACAAATGGTACGCCCTTCAATGTTATTTGCAACTTGCACTAATTTTTGTAGATCAGCGCGTTCGCCATGACCATGCTTAATTCGGTGTAAAATTCTGACCATCCAGCCGGTGCCTTCTCGACAAGGGGTACATTGCCCGCAGGATTCATCCATATAAAATTCTGAAATGCGATATAACATGTCCACCATACAGGTGGTTTCATCCATGATAATCACCGCACCTGAGCCTAAACCTGAACCCGCTTTTTGAATGCTGTCGTAGTCCATATCTAGTTGCATCATCACGTCACCCGGTAAAACAGGCATTGAGCTGCCCCCAGGAATCACTGCTTTAAGGCGCCTGCCACCCAACATCCCGCCTGCCAATGCTAACAGGTCTTTAAAAGGGAGACCTAAGGGTACTTCGTAATTTCCGGGTTTATTGACATGCCCGCTGACACTAAAACATTTAGTGCCCCCATTATTAGGCTTACCCAACTTTAAAAACCATTCAGCGCCTTTTTCTAAAATCACGGGAACCGAGGCAAATGTTTCGGTGTTGTTAATCGTCGTGGGTTTGCCATATAAACCATAATTTGCCGGAAAAGGGGGCTTAAATCGTGGAAGGCCTTTTTTACCTTCTAGCGAGTTCAATAGGGCAGTTTCTTCTCCACAAATATACGCCCCTGCGCCTAAATGATTAAAGAGATCAAAATCAACCCCAGAGCCTGCAATATTTTTTCCTAATAAACCTGCGGCATACGCTTCTTTTAACGCTGCTTCCATGCGCTCAAATGGCAACCAAAATTCTCCGCGAATATAATTATACCCAACGGTTGCCCCCATCACATAGCCCGCAATCGCCATCCCTTCAATCAATTGATGTGGGTTTTTTTCTAGAATATAACGATCTTTACAAGTTCCGGGCTCGCCTTCATCTGAATTACACACCACATACTTCTGACCCGGTGCATTGCGATTCATGAAGCTCCACTTTAAACCGGTCGGAAATCCCGCACCACCACGCCCGCGCAACGCAGAGAGTTTCAAGGCATCAATGATCTCTTGGGGTGGGGTTTTATCTTTTAAAATCTTACGCCAAACATGATATCCACCGACTTGCTCATAAGAATCCATGGTCCACGGTGTGGGCAAATGAAAGGTCCGAAAACACACCAGATTCTGCTCAATCATCCCAGGCTCCTTGTCCGTCTTCATGAGTAAGACTCTAATAGTTTATCGACACTTTCTGTCGTCAAATTCTCATGATACTGTTTGTCAACTTGCATCATGGGCGCATTCACACAAGCCGCTAAACACTCCACTCCCCGTAAGGTAAACCGACCATCTGGTGTGGTTTCGCCTAATTTAATTTTTAATTTACGTTCAAGGTGTTCTGTAATCACATTACAACCGCGTAACTGACAAGACACATTGGTACATACGCTCACCACATGCCGCCCAACGGGCTGCGTTTCATACATGGTATAAAAGGAGGCGACTTCATACACTGCAATGCGTGACATCTGTAAATAGTCTGCGACCGCGTCCATGGCCTCAACCGTTAACGAACCATAAACTTCTTGCACAATACGCAACACACTCATCACCGCAGATTGACGCTGGTCACTCGGATATTTTTGAATCCATTCTTCCACCTCTTGCATACGCTCAGGCGAAAGTAACTCTACTAATGATTTTGGCGAATTATTTAACACCATCCCACCCTTATCTATCGATTTCACCAAACACGATATCTTGGCTACCAAGAATCGCTACCCCATCAGCTAACATATGCCCTCTGACCATTGCATCAAAACTAGATAAATGCGCAAACCCTGGTGCACGAATTTTCAAACGATACGGTTTATTTGCACCATCTGAGACCAAGTAAATCCCAAACTCGCCTTTTGGCGCCTCAACCGCTGAATACACCTCGCCCTCTGGCAAACAAAACCCTTCAGTAAAGAGTTTAAAATGATGAATCAGCGCTTCCATGTCTTCTTTCATCTCAGCCCGTTTAGGCGGTGTCACTTTCGCATCGGCTAAACGCACGGGGCCCGGATTAACCCGTAGCCATTCAATGCATTGACGCATGATTTTATTAGATTGTCGCAATTCTGCAACCCGTACCAAATAACGATCATAACAATCACCCCGAGTTCCGACTGGAATTTCAAAGTTCATTTTGTCATAAGCTGCATAGGGCTGATGTTTTCTGAGATCCCAAACTACACCTGAGCCACGTAACATCGGACCTGTGAAGCCCCATTGCTTGGCCTGCTCAGGTGAAACCACCCCAATATCTACATTACGTTGCTTCCATATACGGTTATCGGTTAATAAAGTTTCATATTCATCAACCATCCCTGGAAATCGCTCGGTAAAAGCCCATAAAAAATCAAGTAAACTGCCCTCTCGATCATGATTCATGTTCGAGACGGCTCTTTCATTATGCCATCTGGATGATTTGTATTTGGGCATTGTATCCGGTAAGTCTCTGGCGACCCCACCTGGGCGATAATAGGTCGCATGCATACGCGCGCCAGACACCGCTTCATAACAATCAAATAAATCTTCACGCTCACGAAAACAATATAAAAAAACGGTCATCGCCCCAATATCTAGCGCGCTGGCGCCTAACCATAATAAGTGGTTTAAAATACGGGTCACTTCATCAAACAAAGTTCGAATATATTGCGCTCGAACGGGTGGGGCTATCCCCAATAATGATTCAATCGCCCGAACATAGGCATGTTCGTTACACATCATCGAGACATAATCTAGACGATCCATATACCCAATGTTATGTAAATAAGGCTTGGTCTCAACTAATTTTTCAGTCGCGCGATGAAGTAAGCCGATATGCGGATCAGCACGCACAATCGTTTCACCTTCTAGCTCCATCACCAATCGCAATACACCGTGTGCTGCTGGATGTTGTGGTCCAAAGTTTAAGGTATAATTTTTAAGTTCCATCATGGCATCACCTCTTCATCGCCCAGATAGCGACTATCATGACGAATCACGCGAGGAACCGTCACGCGTGGTTCAATTTGTACGGGTTCATAAATCACACGACCCAAGGTCGCATCGTAGCGCACTTCAACATGGCCACTTAAGGGGAAGTCTTTACGGAATGGATGACCAATAAAACCGTAATCGGTCAAAATGCGTCGCAAATCAGGGTGATTATCAAATAAAATACCAAATAAATCGTAAGCTTCTCGCTCAAACCAATTGGCTGCAGGCCAAATTTCATGCACAGACCGTACGACTGGATGCGCTTCTTCAAGAAAAACTTTGACTCGAAGGCGATGATTCAAAGAGGTCGATAACACATGATAAACAACCGCAAAGCGGGGTTTTGTCCAAGGGTGTGCCGGCGGTGCATCGCGTTCTGTTGCCCGAGAAAAGCCTGTGGTTGACGCAGAGTCTGTTTCCCAGTCTGATTCACCATAGTGTAAATAGTCGACACCACACACATCAATTAAGGTATCAAAAGAAAATAACTCATGATGCTGGAGCTGCTTGAGGGTTTCAAAGCTTTCACCAGGGTCCAGTTCTAGGGTGAGCTCCTGATAGCCTTCGGTTAGTTTTCCATTAAAGCGAGGGAATTCTAACAAGAGTGTTTCTTTTAGTTTTTGTAGCTTTGCCATTGTTTTGGTGACCTTTTTTATCCGACGTCAATCACGGTCTTTTTTCTAATCTTATTCTGCAATTGAATAATCCCATACAACAACGCCTCCGCCGTGGGCGGACAGCCAGGAACATAAATATCAACAGGCACAATGCGATCACAACCGCGCACAACAGAATAGGCATAATGATAATACCCGCCGCCATTTGCACAAGATCCCATGGAAATCACCCATTTAGGCTCAGGCATTTGATCGTAAACCCGTCTTAACGCAGGCGCCATTTTGTTACACAGCGTACCTGCAACAATCATCACATCTGACTGCCTAGGACTAGGGCGAAATATCACCCCAAAACGGTCTAAGTCGTAGCGCGCAGCGCCCGTATGCATCATTTCGACAGCACAACAGGCCAAGCCAAATGACACAGGCCACATAGAACCACTTCGAGCCCAGCCCAAGAGCTGATCGATCGAGGTCGTTACAAACCCTGTTGAATTAATGGATTCAAGACCCACCATATCACTCCCATTCTAATGCACCACGTTTCCACTCATAGATGAATCCAAGCACCAGCAGGCTCAAAAATAACATCATTGCAGCAAACCCAAAAAAACCAATTTGTCTTAACACAACCGCCCAGGGAAAGAAAAAAGCCGTTTCGAGGTCGAAAAGAATAAATAAAATTGAGACTAAATAAAATCGAACATCAAACGGTAAGCGCGCATCTTCAAACGCATCAAACCCACACTCGTAGGGTGCGTTTTTGGCCGCACTCGGCATCGAGGTAGAAAAGAGCTTTGCAGCCACTAACATGACAGCACCCAGCAATAATCCGATAACGAGCAAAACAAGAATCGGTAAATAATCAGCGATATTCATGCGCTTTCCCAAAAATTGGTGCCGAAGGCCGGACTCGAACCGGCACAGCTTTACGCCACCGCCCCCTCAAGACGGCGTGTCTACCAATTCCACCACTTCGGCAGGTTTTAAATGTTAATGTGAACGTTTCTGTTCAGCAGGCAGTATCTTACCATCCGTTGCGTTTTCGTCAACCTTTGGCATCGCTATTTGGTTCGTATGTTGATATTGCATAGACACATTATAAGAGAGCATTAAGCTGGTTGTAAAAAAAATGGCGGCCAACACGGCTGTGCATTTAAATAAAAACCCAACTGATCCTTGACTTCCAAACACAGTATTAGACGCACCCGATCCAAAAGAAGCACCAATATCAGCCCCTTTACCGTGTTGAATCAAAACCAGCCCAATCAACATCACACAAACAGCGATGTGTACAAATAAAATTAATTGATACATTGAAGAATACCCTTCCATCGAGAGGCGTCTAATGAAGCGCCCCCAACTAAACCACCATCCACGTCAGGCAGTGCAAACAGCTCAGCTGCATTGTCCGGCGTGACACTTCCCCCATACAAAATAGATGTCTGCGCAGCGAGCGCACCATCTATTTGACTTAAATATTGTCGAATAAACTGATGAACCTCTTGAACTTGTGTAGGGGTAGCCGCTTGGCCTGTGCCAATCGCCCACACAGGTTCATACGCAATCACCAGATCGTGAAACCCCTTCTCATCCAGCTCACGAAGCGCATTTAATTGTCTTAACAGCACGCTTTGCGTCAAGCCCGCTTGTCGTTCTTCTAAGGTTTCGCCAATACAAAATACCGGCGTCATCCCACACGTTTTAACATGCACGCATTTTTTTGCAACAAACTGATCTGACTCTGCAAGCAAATGTCGTCTTTCAGAGTGTCCTACCAGCACAAACCGACAACCCAATTCTTTTAACATGGGCCCCGAGATTTCGCCGGTAAAAGCGCCCTCATTTGCTGGATACACATTTTGCGCACCCCAAGCAATGGGGGTATGACTTAATAAGCCTTGGACCAGTTCTAAATAAACAGCAGGCGGAAAAACCACCGACCCACAGTGTTCTGGCAAAGTGACATCCGCATGTTTAATGTCATCGAGCAACGAACGAACGCGCGTCAACGACCCATGCATTTTCCAATTTCCCATGACCCAGCGACGTCGCATCGTCTTGTCACCATGTATCTCATTTAAATTAGGCGGCACTATAACCTATTCTTCAAGCTTTTTAAATAGTAACCATCATGTTGTTATAGGATGTGTGTGGGGTCTTTGTGGGTCGTTGTAGGGTGGACAAAGGAGCCTAACACCAGTCCTGCAGTTTACTCGAAAACCTCTGGCGACGTGTCCACCGGTAGCTCGGAGCCACCGGTGGACACGTCGCCCGACAGATCTCAGTAACCAGAAAGCTCCATGCGGGGCTCCTTTGTCCACCCTACAACGACCCACAACGACCTACAAAACGCCTACTTTAATAACTCTTTTATCGCTTTCTCTGCTCGCTCTTTATCATAACCATAATGCTTTTGAAGCTTTCCATAAATCTCCTGCTGGTTGCCTTTGATTTGCTCTAGATCATCATCAGTCAGTTTTCCCCAGGCTTGTTTCACTTTCCCTTTTATTTCTTCCCATTTGCCTTCAAATATATCCTTGTTCATCATGATCTCCTTATTTATGAATAAAACAATTACTTCACCGTAATCGTGGAGTTAACCGATTTGATCCCCGTCACGCTTTGTGCCAATGACACAATATTCTTCATTTGTTGTTGCGTATCCACGACCCCTGTTAGAAAAACAACCCCATCTTTGGTTTCCACACTAACAGGCCAGTATTCAACTGGCTTATCGCCGAATAATTTTTCTTTCATGATAATCCCTTTGACCTTCGCAGTGAGGTAAAGATCATTCATTGGCGCGACACTTTTATTCACCTTCAAGTTGTCGGCATTGACATCCGCAACACCTTGCACAGACTGCGCTAATGCAACCGCTTTTTCATACTGCAAATCGGTATCCACCATGCCAGTCAAAACCACATTTTGATTAGTTGTGGTGACTGTGATTGCTGAAGCTTTAATCAAGGTGGATTGTGAATAGAGCATATTAATTTTTGCAGTAATCCCAGTATCAATCGCGTCCGCTTCAGAAGCTGCGGCAACAGTCACTGCTGTAGTCGGATCAGCAAACAATGGATTGAATCCAATCAGTGCTAGTGCGCCACATAATATCGTTTTCTTCAACATTTTATTTTCCTTAATGAAGGTTGAAAGATAAATTGTAGCGGCACGCCGCTACAATTTACTTATTCTATTCTTTACAAGACTTCCCAGCGCTATTTTTACATGCATTCGATGCATGCTCTACCGCTTGAAGTGCATGACCATGCGCAATATGAGCAGCTGCATTTCCTTTTTCATGATTTCCAGCTTCATGATGTCTAGCTGCCTCAACATGAAATTTTGCCGCATTCTCGTGATGTTCAGCCGCTTTTTTATGACTTGCTGGTGTTTGTTGTTTATCTTGTGTGTAAGCATCCATGAGACTTTCCTTGATTTAATTTAAACATCCTATGTCACAGAGTATTGAGTAAACTACCGCATGAAGTGTGCCAATTGTTTAAAAATGATCAACTGGTTATTCACTGTAGTTGAGTCTTGATGGAATTACAAATTTATAAACAATTATTTTAAAAAAATGCTAAATGATGCAATAATTTAGTATTTTGTGATTTTTATATCCTATTCTGCTTTCATATCCCGCATCAACCCCATAATTACACCTGCATATACCAACCCAACAGCCAAGCAATAGGCAGAAAAAATAGAATTCTGATGGGTGACATACAAACCATTAGCCAGCTCAATTCCCACGGATTGTGTTCCTAACAAGATAGCACTCATCACCGCAGAGGCCGTCCCCTTCCCTACCGGAGTTACAATCAAAATAAAGCGATATAGCGGCGCAGACACAATGCTTAAGGCAAAAAAGTACAACATCAACCCAGGCATCATCCATACATACTGGCCATTCATCACACAACAAGCTGCAAACATCAGCATCAAAGAAAGCAACGTTAACCAAGTCCCCAATATAATCAAATGCCGAATGGTTTTAGTATGCGTCAGGTGATGTAAAAATAAATTACCAAGAATACAACACCCAAAAACCGGCACTTGCCATAATGCATATTGGGCGACGGTTAGGTGCGCCTCTTCTACTAAGATGACAGGTGCTAATGCAATCCAAGCAATACAAGGTGTGCCCACTAAAGCGAGCCCAAAACAAGCGAGCATAAAAGAGCGATTCACAAATAATAAGCGATAGTTCTTTAAAATCACTCGCCAACACAAAGGAACAGGCTGAATCACCGCACCCACACGGCGCGGCGCACCAATGGTTTCTGGCATGGTTTTACTCAAGCCAATCCAAGCAACCAAAGCTAACATCGCAATCACTAAAAAAATCCACCGCCACGACCCCACATATAAAATCATCGCCCCACAAATCGGACCCATGAGTGGCGCTAAAATCGAAATATTCGCCATGAGTGCAACATAACGAATGGCGTCCATGTCTTCAAACATTTCTTGCAGCGCGGCATAACCCACCACATTCACAAAACACAACCCCATGCCTTGTAAAAACCGCCCAACTAAAAAAAGCGACATCGATTGCGCACCACCAATCCAGAAGGTCGCAAATAAAAACAAGGCGGCGCCAATCAACATCATCGGACGCCTGCCATAATAATCAGACAACGGGCCTAAAAAAAGCTGTAAACTCGCCCCACCTAATAAATAGATCGTGAGTGAAGTCGCAACCTGAGATTCTGAGCCATGAAACGCACTCACCACTTGCAACATCCCCGGCATAATCATGTCATTGGCAATGTAAGTTGAAAATTCAAAGAGCACCAAAAAGCAAGCAAACCACCGCGCCTCTTTTGAGCTAATCATGATTAAAGGCTGACTCATATTTTACTACTCCAAAACTGCTTCATACTACGTTATCAGTACCTACGGAAGGGGATGATCGTAGGGTGGACAAAAGAGCCCGGCACTGAGCTATCCGATGACTAGAAACCTAAAGGCGACGTGTCCACCGGTAACTCGGAGCCATATCGAAGCCACCGGTGGACACGCCGCCCACAAGCATCCAGCATGCAGAAAACTCAGTGCAGGGCTCCTTTCCCCCCCTGCAAACTGTCATAAATAATTTAAGCCCTATTGTCTATTTTTTTCGCCAATTCTATGACAGATATTTTTAAGTCATCTTTATACTCTGGATAAACACAATCTAACTCATGCCGAAAACTATCATCCCACCAGTTAATTTTATATAAAAAACCTGAGTCCATATTGCCTTCTGCTATGACTGTTGTAATTTTATCATTTACTTTTTTGGATGCCGTTTCCTTAAGTATAAAGGCAGACGTTCCTGTATTCTTAACGCTTACCTCATGATAAGCACAAATAGAATCAAAAGATTTTGGTTTAAAAAACTCCACTACGCCATTCCATCCGTCAGCGCCCAAAGAACTCTCGGGAGAAAACCCTATTTTTTTTAAAATCAATGCAGGTTGTATTTCCTTAAAATAAAAGCTCAATTTTAATTCGTCTAGCGTAGATCTCAAATGCGTACTTTCTTCATTTATTGCCAATGATTTTTGATCTTCAAAATCATGCTTGGCGGTTTCAATCAGTGTTGATAAATTTTTTGCTTCATGACTGAATAAATCGATATATCCAATTGTGTTAAGTTGTGAGATGTTTTTTTGTATTGTAGCACCTAAATCACTGTCATATTTCATTGAATTAAATGACTTTAACTTCACCCCTTCATAAGGGCCAGGTAATCCATCTTTTTCGAAAATCAAATACTTTTCTTGCTCAGTCAATGGAGCCATTTCACCAGGGTGTGCTTTTTTCCACTCCATAATCTCATCAACCCGACGATGACCTTCAACCATAGGTTTGAGCTCTGGCCATTGAGTCGTTATAGGCTCTTGTGCTAATAAATGTGTTGATCCGAGCATTAATGATAGCGCAATTAACTTTTTCATCCTTTATCTCCCTCAACTATCAATATGGCTAACGTGCTATGATGTAATTCTCCCTTTGCTTTGTCTTTATCCCACCAACCATCATAAATTTTACAATCATCAGCCTCTGTAGCTGTGTCATAAATAACATTACCGCCATGATTCATAAACCAGTGATAACCCTGTACATGCCAATTATTAGCCATGGGACCACCCCATTCATTAGCATGGTAGGCAGCTGCGCGCCAAGTATAAGACATCGGCCAATTTACCTCATGGTTAAAGCCATCGCCATGCAGGGCTAGATGTATTGATTTAACTTGCCACCAATGATACTCACTCCAATTCCATGTTATAGATTCATTAAAGCCATAGCAATTAGCTCGACTGTGAGCTGTATTGGCATAAAATCCAGAATAAGCACTTGAGGTAAACAATAATCCCAGAATTGCAATTAACCCAGTATGAAATTTTCTTTTTAAAATCATAAACATCCTTGGTTATTAATAAGCATGAGGCATAGAGGAGAATGGTCGTTGTAGGGTGGACAAAGGAGCCACACACTAAACTATCCGGCGACTAGAATCCTCATGGCGACGTGTCCACCGGTAACTCGAATCCACCAGTGAACACGTCGCCCACCCTACAAAATCTCAAGCTGAGTCATAATGGCAAGAACTTCAGAAGGCGTATAAATAGGCAATGCTGCTTTTTTGAATCCCGATAAATCTCGAGTCACAATGCCTTGGGCTCCGCAATGATGTGCTGCGGAACAAATAACTGCATCTTCAAAATCAGAGAAATTTAAAGTGAGTGCATTTTCAATCACGGCGCGATCCACCGCCGCAATTTCAAATAATGTTAATAACTTCACTATAATTTTATTTGCCTGTTGCCGCGTCAAGGCTTTGCTAAGCAGATACTCCAATGTGGTGATAGTCGTAGCAGAAAGCATCCCGATGATTTTACCTTGTTCAATAGATGAAAATATCCGCTCAGCTTCATCAACAAAATGTTGACGCTCAAGAAACAAATCTAAAACAATATTGGTATCAATCAAAAGTTTCATAAATATTTATCTTCTAAATAAGCTTTATAGTCATCTTTATTGATGTTTAATGTCTTAAGCACGCCCCGCAGCGAATGTGTGACAGGTGCGCACCCTTGTTCTGACGTTTTATTGAGCAATGAAAAGTAGTGAGACACGAGTTGTGACAGAGAGAGTCCCTGCTGTTTAGCAAATAATTTCGTGTTTTTAATCAGGGTATTATCTAGTCTTAGTGTGAGTTTCGTTTGCATCTTTGACTCTATTACGTACATTTATATATTTATTATACGTCTTTTAAATCGAATTTCAATATTATATCAAAAATAGGGTGTGTTTACTGTGCCATGAGTGCCGCGAGGCGACGCGCTTCTGAAGCTTTGGTTGTTGATGTACACGCGGCTTAGCAAGCCGTAGCCTTGATTGAGCGCAGCATAATCAAGGCTACACTGACTTTTCGGGGCACCGAGCCACCGGTGGGCACGTCGCCCAAAATCATCCAGCACGCATGAAACTCGGTGCAGAGCGCCGACGTCCACAAACACCCTACAAATCCAGCTCATCATTGATTTCGTCAATAAGCGGTCGAGTCAAAGGCAAGGTACAAATAAACCTCGCCCCCTTTCCAGGCGAGCTCACCACCTCGATTTCACCCTCTAACTCGTCCACCAACTCTTTCACAATATAGAGCCCCAAACCCGCTCCGGTGTATTTATTCTGATTAGCCGGATGCTCTCGGTAAAATTTCTCATAAATCAATTGCTGCTTATCTTGAGGAATGCCAATACCGGTATCAGACACAATCAATTGCAAAATATAATGTCGATCATCTATTTTTTTCGCTAACTTAACCTCAAGCTCAACGCGACCCTTTTCGGTAAACTTAATAGCATTACTCAATAAATTTAAAATCACCCTACGAATACGATAAGGATCACCCACAAAAATGCTAGGAATAGATGGATAATGACAGGTCAGTTCCAAGTGTTTATAAGTCGCAGTCGCATGCTCCATCGTCACCGCTTTCTCAACCAGCACTTTCAAATCAAATTTTTTGCTCAACACCGCTGAAGTATCAACCTGATCCCGTGAAAAATTAATAATATTGTTCAATAAATCTAAAAATTCCTTAGCCGATTTATACGTCTCTTCCAACAGCATCTTTTTCTCAGGATCCGTCTCAGACTCGCACATCAACTGAACTAAACTATAAACCCCACTAAAAGGCGTGCGCAGTTGATGTTCCATGTTACGTAAAAATTCAGACTTGGCTTCATTGGCTACTTCTGCTTTTTCTTTGGCTTGTTGTAGATCCATTTCTATTTTTTTTCGATCGCTGATGTCAAATGAAATACCTAAAACACCAATGGTGTTATTCTCGAGTTTAGCCATTTTTCCCTAATCCGTTCGCCCTGAGGAGTGTGCGTAGCACACGTCTCGAAGGGTTGGATCTTGAACAGAAAACAAAAGACTATTTTTTATTTCGCCGAGCCAAATAAGATAGTTTTTCCCAGTCA
>JAPLRL010000035.1 GCA_026399205.1 Gammaproteobacteria bacterium | reverse complement strand
AATTGAAACGTATTCTTTGCCAAATCTATACCCAATATAGTAATCTCGTTCATGGACCTATCTCCTTTTGATTAATTTGCAAACTAATCATGGCTCATTACGAAGCCGAATATAAGGGGAATGGGTCCATTTCATTACGGTCTCGCTTCCCCATTCGGGTTTTCAATTGATGGGGTATTCGTTGCTGCGTTAAACGTATTCTGCAATAACGACGTTATTGTCATCGGGCCCACCCCTTTGGGGACAGGGGTTAACCATTTCACTTTTTCTTTGGCAGCCTCAAAATCAAGGTCGCCGCATAGCTTGCCGTTGTCTAAGCGATGCATTCCTACGTCAATCACAATTTGATTTTCTTGTAGCCAATTTGTATTTACACATCCGCGTACACCGGTTGCAATCACTAGAATATCTGCTTGCTTGACGTGGCTTTCTAAGTTGCGTGTTTTACGATGACAAACCGTGACTGTGGCGCCCGCCATTAAAAACTCCAAGGCCATGGGGCGACCTACAATGTTAGATGCGCCTAAAATCACCGCGTGTTGACCCTCAATGGGGAGTTGATAGGCCGCTAAGAGTTGCATGATACCAAACGGAGTGCAAGGTCTTAAGGTTGGGGTGCGTTGGGCCAGCCTGCCAAGATTGTAGGGGTGAAAGCCATCGACATCTTTGCCAGGATTAATCGCTTCAATGATGGTTTGGGTGTCCATTTCTGGGGGGAGCGGGAGTTGTACCAAGATGCCGTTAATCTGTGGATTTTGGTTAAGGGCGTGGATTAACTCAAGCAGGGCGGTTTGAGAAGTGTCTGTGGGTAAATCATATTTTTTGCTTTCTATCCCGATGTCTTGGCAGGCAAGTCGTTTATTTTTAACGTAGATTGCTGATGCAGGGGAGTCATTGACTAAGATAGTTGCAAGACAGGGAGCAGGGTGACCTGCTGAGCGCCAGGTTTTTATTTTTTTAGCTAATTCAGTTTGCAATTGGATTGCAATGGTTTTGCCATCTAGGATAGAAGCAGTCATGGTGCGGCATTCTCATTCTAATAGAGAGGAACGAAGTATTATCCTGGAAGTTGGAGGGATAATCTATACAACTTGTACGTCATCCCGAGCGCAGCGAGGGATCTCCACCAAGTAGCAGGAGATCCCTCACTGCGCTCGGGATGACGTATGGCCTGAATAATTGCACTTGAGGATTAAAATAAAATCACGTAGAATTTATTTAATCTACATCAACATAAAATAATCACAAATATGCCTCATTTTATCGATCCAGAAGGGAAAGACACCTTATTTCAACATCTTACAGGCTACGCACCTGAGCTCGGTCTTGTTCACAAAGAGACAATCGGCAAGGTGACGTCGACGGTGCCGAATTTGATTCAACAAAAAAATGGTCTATTTGCACTAGAGCAATTTCCATTTAATAAAAGAGGCGTTTCAGTATGGGGTACCTTTACAGATAGCGATCATCCTATCCACTTAACAGTGAGGTATCAGGATGAAGGTAAGATCATATGCTTACAAGAAGCCTATAACGCCAAATTGGTTTTAACCTTAAGGCGGCAGTTTGTTGAGTATCAGTTTCCAAAGTCAGATTCAGCGTTTTATTCATTGGAATTTAGGCAACAAATGCTTTTACCGAACGGGACCTATCTACACACCGCTTTCGATTTTAATAATATCCTTTCAGTAGGCGAGTATAGACAGCTATCTTTCAACCATGCGGAGGGTGCTTATCACGGCTTTTCTCTCAGTTCTAAATTGGCCATCACACATCCTTTTTCTACCTTGATTGCCACGCGAGAGATGACGGATCCCAATGTATTTCAATATCATAGTCGGTTGATGAACTACGAAAAAGCGAAAAAAAATAGACCGGCAGGATGGTTCGCTGATATGTTTGATTTCATGCAACATCCTACTGCTCCCTCACCCTCGACGTCCCGCGGCGTAATGCAAGGAAGCAAGCGACCGGAAAAGAAACTGTTGTCTACACATGGACTGGTTTTAGATCCATTAAATCCTAAAATCAATGATCCTAAAGGGGGCTTGGTCAATTATGCGCCGACGAATCGTGATCATATTTTGCCAGATGTTGCCCATCTGGGTGAAGCGATTCGAGTCAATTACCCGGATGGAAGCTATAAAGAAGCCCCCCTATATCCACTTCGTTATACCGGCAAAGTTGTCGACGGCCATCTCTTCGGGGTGAGCTCCATTAGGTCTGCCGGACGTCTCAAAACCGCTACTTACGATGAAAACGATAGAGCCATTGGTGTTGGAGAACTGCGTTATGTGGTCGAAGGCTCAGACCCTCTCGTGTTCAAACCTGAATTTGGGTTTGATATGTTTGTCGATGGAAAACTCCATTCGGTGACTATTTTTCCAGACACTTATGCTACACGATGCATCATTGATGGTGAGCTGATAGGATTTAAGACGTTTGTTTTTGTTCTGTCTAATTTACCCACCGCAAAACCCTTGTTAGAACGTCTGTTCTCCTCCTTACCCTATGGGATGTATCGTCATCTGATGGGCAGTGTTTTTCCAGAACCGCAACACCATCCAGACTTACCGCCAGCGGTTGAGACTTTACCGGTACAATGCGCCATGGCGATGAATTATCGATATTGGTTACCCGAGTATTATGCTGGAGGACATACCGCTACAGACGATCCTGAAATACCTTTATCACCGATTCCTGGGTATCAAAAACCCATTCCATTTCTGTATGAGGTTGAGTTACGCGCTATTAACTGTCTTTTCAGACAGGTCATGCTGCATTTTCGAGTGAAACAAGTGGTGGATGTTGATTTATATGCAGGGCTCGAGAAAATTTCGTTAATGATTGAGACCTACTTAGCCGTCTTCCCAAGATCCAATCGCTTATCTTCATTGGCACAACATGCCAAACCATTAATGGATAAAAAATATAAAAACAAAATCATTCCTTTAGAAGACGGACTGATCCATAAAACGTATCACTGCGTTCAAAATCTTGTTCCCAAAATCCTATGGCGTCTAATGGCTATCTACGAACTCTATCAATCGCATCCTGAGCGCTGGCGTGCTGCGCATTGGCAATGGGCACTTGACGGGATACAACAAATTCTCACTGCGAGTGATGCGGCCTATCAGGCAGCGCAAGTTGAGTGTTCACAACAAGAAACAGCCGCTCGGAAAAAAATAGAGAATGAAGAAACACAAGCGATTCAAGACGCATTCCCTGCACTGTATGCGAAAAGATTCGCAGCAATTCAAACTGCAGAAGAAACACAGCGGCGCCAAAATGAGAATGAAGAATCTAAGGGGGTTAGTTTTTTTTCTAGTGAAAAGCGCATGATTCAAGACGCCCTTCAAGCACGGTTAAAATTAAAACAGCGTCAAGATCGAGTTGAAGTGCTTGAAAAAGAAACGACCGGAAGAAACCAGCTTCTTGATGATCAACGTACGCTATTTCAAGGGATTCAAAACCAAACAAAAATAAATCTACAAGCGATGCGTTTTAAACGTGAACAACTCAAGGTACAGCAGGACGCAATAGCTGCTTGCAAAGAGGTTGGCATGGAAGAACAATCTAACTGGGTTTCGTTGAAGAAAGATTTTGAAATGGAAACAAAAAAACGGATCTTAATCGAAAAAAAGGCGCTACAACAACGAACCCAAGATACCCTGAAAACGTATCAGACACAGACGGTTGGATTAGAGAAAACGGAGCTGTTGGATAGGCAAGCGATACAGTCTCTTAGTATACAACAGACTGAACAAGTCGCTTGGGATGCTTTACATCAAGCGCGCATAGCAGATCAAGACGCAAGACGTCCTGTCGTCGTTGTTAGCGCTGCTGAGAGTCCAACGGTCGGCTTACCAACTGTTGCGTCATCGCGAAGCGATTTATCGTCAACGGCTGGATCTAGCGAGCCGTCGTCAGCGACGGTTCGGCAGGCAATAGGAAATCATCGTTATCGATTTTTGGTACATCCTCAACTGACTCTCGACGCACCACCACCGCCATACGTTCCTCCTGCTCAGGAGGTGGTATACGGGGAACCCTTTATCCCAGCCGTTTTACCCCATATCTTTTTTGAAAAGTATGCACCCAACTCTCGATTAACAATTCCGGAGCGAGTGAGAATTAACGCATATTACCAGGACCAAGTGAGGATCTCTTTGGGATTGTTGTCGCATGACATTGCGCCACCTCCTGCACGACTCAGCAGTCTTACTGATGCTATCAACACGTTTGCAAGTCTAACAGGCGGATGGATGTGGCGTATGCAGAATGAGGGGGATGTCCTATCAAGACAGGTGATAGAAACTGAGCGTCGATTTTATCATCCTCATTTACTGGATACCTTGCCAGCGCCTGCCGGGATGACCTATAAAGATTTACAGCCTTTTGCCGAGTTTTGTCAGGATTATTTTTATCATATGGTGTTGGATGTTGCGGGTCGTTATCAGCTCCCCCTCAATGTTGATGTCTCATTGGGTTTAAGCCAGTGTTCACAGCATCTCAGTGCGTGTTTTGGGAATGCAGAAGACTGCGCTGCTTTTCAGGATCATTTGTTTCAGCTGGCGATAGAATATTTAGAGACGCCGGTTAAAGTGGTACCGGAAGTTGCAATGGGGTATAGGGCGATGTAGGGTGGATCGGTGTGAAACTAAAGATGTGTACTATCTGATTTAGCATTGCACGGCTGTCGCATTATAATTTGATCAATCTGCTGTAGGTTGGGCCTTGGCCCAACAATATGGTATTGAAATCCGCGGTTGCTGCTAAAAGTCCTTGTCAAAATACCGTCATTGGATCTAACTGATCTTATTTATTACTGTTCGTCAAATAAATCTAAATCTAATAATCAGAGTAACTACCCAGGTACACGTCATCCTGAGCGCCAGCGAAGGATCCCCCCTAGCTAGCAATGTGCTAATTAGCAGGAGATCCTTCGCTGGCGCTCAGGATGACGTGGGGAGTTACTAATCAGATTGTTGGGCCAAGGCCCAACCTACTACAGCAGATTGATCAAATTATAATGCGACAGCCGTGTTTAGCATTGAAGATCAAAATAAATTCACGTAGAATTTATTTAGTCTTACAAATTATAAAATAAACACCCTTATGCCCACTCCTTTCATCGAATACAACGGCAAGAAAACCTTATATCAGCAACTCATCACCCATCCAGCACCCGAGAATGTTCTAGTCTGGCGGCATTTGCGCCATCGATCCGTTTCGTTCCTGGCAGGTGGTTTTCGTATTTTTTCTCTAGACGAATATAATGATCAGGGGGAGCTTTCTCTACGGCGTCAATGGATTGAGGAGATACTCGCACACACAGATAAGGCGCTCCCTGCGCCTTTTGTATATAAGTTGCATATGCAAGAGCGTTTATCAAAAGGGATATATCGACATTCGTCATGGGTTTTCGGTAACACCTGTATGGTTGCAGAAAAGAACTACATGGAGACGTGTATTTATACTGAAGCTGATTATGTTGGGTTTCATTGTCCTACAGAGTCTTATCCTTATATAGATAGCCATCCATTTTATACCCTGGTAACGACTCACTGGGTGAGTGACCCTCATAATTTTAGTTATTATTCTACTCATATAGAAAAACGCAAGACCAAAAAACACAGTAACACTTGGATGGCTGACATTTTTGAGTTCAAAAACATGAGCTCAAACCTCATATTAATGTCCTCGCATGGACGGATTACGCCACACCTGAAAAATCAAAAAATAACAGATCCACAGGGTGAATTAATCACGTATACACCCAGTAATGTCGACCATGTTTTACCTGATGTCGTACATTTGGGTTTAAAGATTCGTACAGAATACCGTGATGGTTTAATACTCGAAGGTACGTTGTTTCCTTTGCGCTATAAAGGCGCGTTGAAAGAAGGGCGCATCTGTGGGCCTGCGACCATTCATTCTCCTGGTCGCATTAAATCGATTTGCTTCAATGAGGCAGGTCAAGCCATTAGTATTGGAACTTTACGCTTTGTGGATCCACTCACACAAGAGAATGAAACGCCGGTTGATAAACCCGGATGTGGTTTTGATATGATCATGCCAAACGGGATTGTTTTTACCGCAGTGATTTATCCTGATACCTATGAATCGATGTGCAGAATGGCGAGTCGAACTTTTGGTTTGGAAGCCTTTTTACCGATGCTCAGCTTGTTAAAACCTTCTCATTTGCTATTGACCGCACTGTTGTCGAAGATTCCGTATGAGATGTATAAGCATCTTATGCGTGAAGTTTTTCCCACGCCACAAGCGCGTAGGCTTACACCGAATTTATCACATTTAAGCACGGGGTTTAGGCAATATCCTGGGCTGTTCCATCTTGAGATGATGCAAGGTGAAGTGCCTGAAGATTATATCGCGCTGTTACCTGAATTTTATTTGGGTGGGCATACAGGACAACTTGAAACATACTCTCATAAAATCCTTGGATATAAAAAATCTCCTCAACGCATTTATAACATTGATTTTTATGCGCTCCTGTCTTTATTTAAACAGGTTACACTGAGTTTAGAAGCGAAAAATTTAAGGCGCATTGATTTATATCAAGAGCTTTTGCTTTATTCACTGTCCCTGAAAGCGTATTTGAATTTATATCCTGAAGTGTATGATTTTATATTGCTTTCGCAGAAAGTGAATTTATTGTCGACTAAAAAGCCACGATCTTTACAGCTGTCTAGCCAGGATAAAATTTTGGATTTAACCTATCGACAAGTTGAGCGGATTTTTCCAACGCTCTTGCTACGTCTTGGCGCAATTTATGGCCTTTATCAGTCTTATCGCGAACGCTGGCCTGAATGCCATTGGAAATGGGCACTGGATGCGTTAAAACAATTTTCAGATGAAAATATTAAGGCCCGAGATAAACTGATTCAAGCTCAGGTAGATGAAGAAGAGCAGGCACGTAGCGAGTTATATCGTATTGAGGCGCAAGACATTCAACAAGGATATGCTGCAGGGTATGCTGATCAATTCGCGAGCATCCAAAGCACAGAAAAAAAACAACGAAAGGTCAATAGTGAAGCATATGATAAAGACGTGAGGTCTATTTCTGCTGTAAAGCGAAGTCTTGAAGAGCGTCATCAAACGCAAGTCAAATTGCAGCGAGAACAAGAGAGGGAAAACATTGTCGGAAATGAAAAAAGTCTCAGAGTCTCTCTAACTGATGAACAAACCACCCAATTTCAAGGGATGGTGAAGCAAAAAACCAGTGATGTACAAGCCATTCGGTTTAGGTTTTCGCAATTTAAAGCACAGACATGCATGATGGCGGAGTCTGATAGTGCACATCAATTGATTGATCAAGAAGAGCAGGCTAGTTGGCTGGCATTGGAATGCTGGAGTAATAAAGAACGTTTTCAGGCGGAAAATATAGAACAACCACGTGCTAGGTCCCGTCATCCGGAGCAGAGCTCGGAATCTCCTGATGAAGGGAGGGTGGCAAACGAGGGGAGCTCCGTCGCTCCGCCTCCGCCTCCATCGTTACCCCCGACTGAATCAAATACGCCACAGTTTTTTCAACCAGCCTCTCGATCACCGCAAGTCATCTCTTATGACCGATATGGTATTCCAACTGATTTACCCGATATTTTTTTTGTAAAAAACGTTACAGACTATCCTGTTTTGCAAAGACTCAGCATCGTTGAACGTACTTTTCTTATCACCTGTTATAGAGAACATCTTCAGGCCTATTTGGCGGGAGCGCCTTTAGATATGGAAAATCGGCAGTGTGTACCCCGTCTCCAACCGCTGATGGTGCCCCTTAAGTCTTTTGCAGATCTTGTCGGTGGATGGCTCTGGCGTACGCGTCAATTTGGAGAGTGCTTATCAAAAACACAGGTTGACGATAATATGCTGCAGTGTTTTCCAAGGGCATTAGATGCGCTGCCTACACCGCAGCTACATTCCATTGCGGATATGAAATTGTTTGTTGAGTTTTATCAATATTATTTTTATTTCACCACCTTGGAGGTTATTCAGACCTATCGATTACCTTTGGTCGGTGATGATGTTGCGGAAATCCAGAATTGGGCCTGGTATCATGCACAATATGTTTCCGAGCCTCGCGCGGGTCTCTTGATGAGTTTGTATCAAGGTCAAGCTGATGTGTTGACACTGTTTCCACAGCTTTTGGCGAGTTATTTTGCAAATCCTGAGGATTGCATGAGATTTCAGCAAGGGCTTCATGAAGCGGCTGAGAAGTATGTGGAAACGCCTATTGTTGTGATGCCTGAAGTGAGTGCGAACCCCGAGCGATGCAACTTAAGTTAAGAACAGTAGCCTGGATGCATCCAGGCTACTATTCGGAGTATCTAATACAACACACAAACCGCCAAATCAGCCTGAACATCCACCGGATGGCTTTCTTTTAACGTGGTTTTATCACATAAACTAATCGTGATGCCATAATGACCGACTTGGATTTTAGGGATCCATTCAATGCGTTTAGATAAACACAAAATAATCAAATGACATGTTCTTTTTTCATGGACGGTTTGTTGGTGAAAGCCATTTTTAATGACGATGGCTTGAAATGGCGTGCAATGACGAATGATCGATAAATACAGTTTGACCGCGTCATACACCACGGTTAAATGCTGGAGCCACTCCTGTAATGCGTTGATTCTATGCTGCGGATCTTGTTCTAGCCAATAAAATAAAGGGAGGGGATCGAGCTCGATGTCGTGGTGATGGTGTTGATGGGTATAGACAGCTTGTAAAAACGGATCTTTATGTAATGCTTCACCAAATCGGTGGGTGAGGTGCGATAAAAGGTGAATTTGTTCATGTAACGTTGCCATTATTTCATCTGGTAAAGGGGGCGTTTGTTTGCTTAAGGTATAATCAAAACGCATGAGTTCTTTTAAAAAGCGGCCTTTTAATTCAGGTTTTTCAACGAGTTTGCTTAATTCGATCAGATGCAAGAGAGCCAGATGGTGAACGGCGGGTTCTTCACTATGCGTTGCCGCGTTAATGCGCTCAAATAACACTTCAATACGTAACGCTATCTTTGATAGATAGTGGGTTGCAACTTGATAGGTGAGGCTAAGATGTTGTGGCATGAGCGATCAACACGTAAGAATGCAAGTTACATCATGACTTCTGTCTTGCGTATTGTAAATATTGAGCGTGTAATTTTTTGATTATTTTTGTTATCCCGAACATAGTGAGGGATCTCCTTTCGATTGGCACTGTGCTTATATGAGGAGATCCCTCGCTATGCTCGGGATGACGTACTTCTGCGGGATGACGTACTTCTGTGGGATGACGTACTTCTGTGGGATGACGTACTTCTGTGGGATGACCTGATGTATCAATGATGTCATCTCCTGTGCGACGATAGGCTTCTCTACTGTCTTGAATCTGTATCAATGCATGCGCATTAGCCTGAGATACTTTATCTCGCTCCATCAGGCGCTGTAATTGAGTGGATTCATCACAATCGATCAGTAAAATGCGATCTAAATAGGGGTAGTCGGTTTTTTTGATTTTCAGGGGGATTTCGATCACACAGTAAGGCGCGACCAAGGCTTGAATCTGCTGTTGAATTAAAGCTTGAATCATGGGATGTAATAAGGCTTCAAGCCATTGGCGCTCTTGAGGATGGTGTATTAATTTTTCTTTTAAAAAAGCTTTATTGATGCTCTGATCGTCACCCAATACTTTTGTGCCAAAATGTTGCAAGATAGCCTGATATGCGGGGGTGTCTTTTTGTAATAGGCCGTGATTGAGTTGATCGGCGCTAATGACAGGAACGCCAAGGTCTTGGAAAAAGCGAGCAACAGTGCTTTTGCCACTAGCGATGCGCCCAGTTAAGCCGATACAATACATATAGTTTCACCTTTTTTCCAAACGAAGTCGTAGGGTGGACAAAGGAGCCCCGCACAGGGCTTTCTGTTGACTGGGATCTTCCGGGCGACGTGCCCACCATGGGCGGCACTGAGCCACCGCCGAGCCACCGGTGGACACGTCGCCCAGAAGATTCCAGAAACCGAAAAATTTATAGTGGGGCTCCTTTGTCCACCCTACAACGATCTACAACCTAACCATAAGTCGCTAGAATGGCCTGATATGTTTTTTCCGTCAACGCTTCTAACGTATTTTTTGAAATATTCAACGGTGGAAACCAATACAGCGTATTCCCAATGGGCCGCAGCAAAACACCGCGTTTGAGCGCTTCTTGGTGCAGCTTAAACCCCATTCTGGCGTGAGGGCCTGGGAGCAGGTCAGCGGCGATGATGCCGCCTATGCCGCGTTGATGAGTGAGCTTTTTCGTGTTGTCTTGCAGCCAAGTAAAGGCATCTGACATCGCCTTTTGTAGTTGATGAGCCTGCTGATTAAAAGACTCTGATTCTAAAAGGGTCAAGGTCGCCAGGGCTGCACTGATGGCGAGTGCGTGACCACTATACGTGTGGGAATGCAAAAAGGGCTCTTCTTGAAAGCACTGCTGGATGTGTTTGCTGATCAAAACGGCACTCAGTGGCATAGACCCACCCGTTAAGCCTTTAGACACACAGATTAAATCAGGGGTTTCACCTGTATATTGGGTGGCAAACCAGGCCCCCGTTCGGCAAAATCCGGTCATGATTTCATCTGCAATACAGTAAATGCCGTTTTGTTGTGCCCATTGAATCAGGCGTTTTAAAAAATCAACGCTGTAGCATTGCATGCCTGCGCTGCCTTGAATGATCGGTTCAAAAATCACTGCGGTTAATGTATCTTTAATGCGCTCAAGCTGTATTTGGGTTAGCTCCCAGAGCGTTGCCGCATCATGAGACAAGGGATCGTTTAATCCGCTCGTGTAGGGAATATCAATAAAGTGGGTCGGAAAGCAAAAGGCTTGGTAAGGATCTTTATAACGCCCCAAATCACTCACGCTCAATGTGGCCAGCGTTTCTCCATGATAGGCCTGTTTGAAAGACAAAAAATGCGTTTTATGTGATTGTCCTTCGAGGTGCCTTGCATGAATAATCAGTTTTAAGGCAATTTCTACGGCAGATGACCCATCACTTGCGAACAACACATGGGATAAGCCACTGAGAGAGGCTAGTTTTTCAACGAGCTCGACCAGCGGTGGATGTGTCGTATGGGCCGAAATGACATGCTCAAACAAAGACAACTGCGTTTGAATGGCTTGAATAATCGCCGGGTGTTGATGCCCTAAAGGTTTACACCACCAACTAGAGATGGCATCAATCACAGGGCCTTGAGCGGTTTCAAGATACGATCCTTTGGCGGAATGAATGACAAGTGGCGGCACCAGGTTAAAGTCTTGTCTACGCATAGCAGGATGCCAATGATGAGCTAGATCTCTGGCGATAAGGGTGTCATTGGGGTCAATCATAATGCTATGGTTCTTGCTCTGTATAGACTTTCACTTTATCATGTTGTGAACATAAAAGTAACGCGATTCTCAACTTTCACGCGATACAATCCGAGCCGCGACCGTTAGGGAGCGGAAGTTTTAATACTTTCGTGTTCTTTTAAAATTTCCGCTCCCTAACGGTCGCGGCTCGGTTAGTTCGAGTGAGAGGTTGAGAATGGCGTCAACGTAAGGTCAGGATATGAACAATTGGGATCAGTCACAGGTTGAAGCTATTTATACTCAACCCTTTTCATCGTTACTCTATGAAGCACAAACCGTGCATCGTTTGCATCATGATCCGGCGGCTATTGAGTTGGCGACTTTGTTGAGTATTAAAACAGGGGCTTGTCCTGAAGATTGTGGTTATTGTTCGCAAAGCGGTCATCACAATACCGAGCTGCAAAAAGAAAAACTGATGACGCTGGCCAGTGTTGTCGAAAAAGCAGCGGCAGCGAAAGCAAGTGGTGCGACTCGGTTTTGTATGGGGGCTGCGTGGCGTAGTCCGCCTGAAAAATCTATGCCGTTATTGGTAGACATGATTCAATCGGTCAAGGCCATGGGCTTAGAAACCTGCATGACTTTGGGGATGCTAGAACCCACGCAAGCCGCGCGTCTTAAAGACGCAGGGCTTGATTTTTATAACCATAACCTCGATACCTCCGAAGCTCATTATAAAAAAATTGTGACCACCCGATGTTATAGTGATCGCTTACAAACTTTGGCGAATGTTCAAGCAGCAGGCATTGGGGTGTGTTGTGGCGGCATTTTAGGTTTAGGTGAAAGTCGCGACGATCGCATTTCATTTTTAATGACCTTAGCGAATTTATCACCTGCACCGACAAGCGTCCCCATTAATTCATTGATTCCGGTTGAAGGCACGCCGCTTGCCAAAGCCAATCCCATTGAACCCTTAGAGTTGGTCAGAACCATTGCAACCGCGCGTATTATCATGCCGAAAAGTGTGATTCGCCTGAGTGCGGGACGCACTGAAATGAGTGATGAATTACAAGCGATGTGTTTTTGTGCGGGGGTTAATTCGGTATTTTTAGGCGAGCGCCTCTTAACCGCAGACAATCCGAAGCCGTGTCGTGATGAGGCCTTGTTTAAAAAATTAGGCATGACGCCTCAGCGGCTTGATGCAGTGTCTCATGCTGTTGAGTGTTGAGGCATTAAAAAACAAAGGCTTGTATCGGGAGCGACAATTACGTCAGGCTGAGCTTGATTTTTCTAGCAACGATTATTTAGCCCTTTCGAATGATTTGCGGCTTAAACCCATTTTTCAACAAGCATTTGCTGATTACCCGTTGGGGAGTGGGGGCTCGACTGTCATTTGCGGCTATCATGCCGCCCATCGTCAGGTTGAGGCCGCGTTTTGTGACGCACTTGAAGTTGAGAGTGCCATGTTATTTAATTCTGGCTATGTCGCCAATCTTGCTATCATGGCACTCCTCGCTCAGTTGGGGCACTGCGTCATCATGGATAAATCCAGTCACGCGTCTTTTTATGATGGCTTAAAATTAAGTGGGGGGAAACTCATCCGTTACCCGCACCAACGCTATGATTTATTCGAGCAACACTGGTCAAAAGCGAGCGAACCCCTATGGGTGACGGAGAGCGTATTTAGCATGGGCGGCCACTTAACCCCTTTTGACACCTTAGCGCCCATGACACCGATGATTGTAGATGAGGCACATGCATTTGGTTTGTATGGCCATGAAGGCTTAGGTCGGGTGCAGGCCTGTGGGTTGACACAATGTGAGGTCCCGCTGCGGGTTATTCCACTCGGTAAAGCCTGTGGCGCCCAAGGGGCAGTGGTCGCAGGGCAAGCACAGTGGGTCAACGCATTACTGCAAGTGGCCAGGGGTGCGATTTATTCAACCGCGATGAGTCCTGCATATGCTGCGGCACTGCCGTCGGTTTTACAGTTTGTGCGTGAGGCCGATGAACAAAGAGGGCGGCTATTTGAGAATGTGGCGTTTTTTAAGTTGAACGTATTGCACTCACCTTTATCATGGCTTGACTCAGAGACGCCTATTCAACATTTAGTCTTAGGCAATTCCGCAAAAGCCATAGGGTTTGCTGAGCAATTGGGAAAACAAGGCCTATTTTGCCGAGCGATTCGCCCGCCTACCGTTAGCCTTGCGCATACCGGTTTAAGAATTGTGTTACACGCCGATCACACACAAGCACAGATTTTACGTTTACTAGAAATCATTCATCAGGTAGCAGAACATGACTCTCAAGATTGAAACGCATGGCAATGGCGCGGTTCCCATGGTGTTTTTTCATGGATGGGGATTTGATAGCCAAATTTGGCAACCCATTATTCCCTTGTTAACGCCATTTGCGACGGTGTATTTAGTTGATTTACCAGGATATGGCTATAGTGATCACATCAGCTGGGACGCCTTTGTTGCAACCTTAAGTCAACGCCTACCTCCGGCCTGTTATGCAGTAGGTTGGTCGTTGGGTGGTGCGTACGCAATGCGCCTAGCCCTAGAAGCCCCGTTGTTGGTGAAACAGTTTATTGCGATTTCAGCCTCACCAAAATTTATCGCCGAGGCACAATGGCCTGGCATTACTGCCGAAGCATTTGATACATTTATGTCACAATTTGCGCAAAATCCTGAAAAAACATTAACAGACTTTTTAAAGCTTCAAGCGCCGCATCGCGCTCATCTGAGTATTGGTCGTCAGGCCAGTGTGACCGCTCTCGAAGAAGGCTTAGCTATTTTAAAATCCTGGGACGCACGTGAAGCCTTAAAAACCCTTAACAAAGGCGCATTTGTGTTTGGCAGACTCGATGCTATTGTGCCAGCGACAACGCATGATAGCGTCAAGGCGCAGTATCCTCAATTTGATTATTTGCTTTTAAATGACGCTGCGCACGCACCTTTTTTGTCGCATTCTGAGCGGGTTGTGGCGTATTTAAAATGCATTATCGAAATTGACAAACCATGATACAGCCTACACAGTTGCTGCATCGTTGTAGTTTGGGCCTAATATTAATGTTAGTAGCCCTATTACTCATAAGCATTATAGAGCCCGTTCATGCAAAACATATCGAGACCCACATGTGTAAGGAAAACTGCCACGCGCCTTTCGGAACCCCGTTAGGTCAATCAGAAAAAACAATCGGATATAGCAATTGTAATGGCGATTGTGTCAGTGAAGTACCGCATCACATCACACTGTCAGGTAAAAAAATATACACAGGCATGCAGTGGCAATGTGTAGAATATGCCAGACGCTGGCTCATAGAAAACAAAGGCGTGACCTTTGCAGACGTTAAACAAGCCTATCAAATTTGGGATTTAACTGATGCGCAATTGATTCACACCAAACAATCCTTACCCTGGCAGCATTTTAAAAATAAAGAGACAGATGTACACCCGCGCACTGGCGATTTACTGATTTATGATCAAACGCTTGAGGAAACTGGACATGTTGCGGTGATTGTTGGGGTTGAGCATGAAAGCGTCCTCATTGCAGAACAAAATTATTTTAACCTACCATGGGAAAAACCTCAGTATGCGAGACGTTTGAAATTAATGAAAACGCCTGCGGATCATTGGCTAGTTGTTGATGTGGGAGTTATAGGCTGGATGCGACTTAAACCATGAAATCATTTTTTATTACAGGAACAGACACCAACATTGGTAAGACGCATGTGATGTGTGAACTGATTCGCGCTGCACTGAGTCAGCAGCAACGGGTGCTGGCTTTAAAGCCTGTGGCGAGCGGTTGTATTCAGCAAGCTGGGCAGTGGGTCAGTGAAGATGTGCTTCAGTATGATGCGGTCTTAGGAGGCGCGTCACTGCGCACCCCATGGGCATTCGAACCCCCCATCGCACCACATTTGGCAGCAAGCGCAGTTGGTGTTGAATTATGTGCTGAAGATATCGCGACATGGTGTCTTGAAGCGATACAAAAACAGCCTGTGGATACCGTGTTGATTGAAGGGGCCGGGGGGCTCTTGGTCCCGTTGAATGCGCATCAAACTTGGGTGGATGTGATTCATCTCTTGAATATCCCCGTGATTTTGGTTGTGGGGTTACGGTTGGGGTGTATAAATCATGCGTTATTGACTGAGGCAGTTTTGTTGGCGAATCAGTGTCAGGTTGAAGGGTGGATTGCGAATGATTTCGGGGAGAGTGGCGCAGCTGACATGGAGACTACGCTTAAACATTGGATGAAAAGCGCGTGTTTGCGTACAGAGTTTATCAGTTAGCAAGATCTGCCCCCTCGCCGGCGCCGGAAGGGTGAATATTGTCTTGATTTAATTCGCGGGAGAGGGGGTAGATCTCAGTAACTACAAGATGTAGCGCTTTAAATTACCGCAAAATCAGCAAATCACATGGCATATGTTGTGCAATTTGACATGTGGTACTTCCTAGAGAAAACCCTTCTGCAGCTTGCCTGCCCACCATGATTAAATCGCAATGTAATGCGGTTGCTTTGTCTACGACATGGTTTTTAATCGAGCCGGTTTCTACAAATAAATTTTCATAAGGAAGTGCCAGGGCATCTGCAATGGTTTTTAAAACCGTTAGGGCAAGTTCTTTAGCCGGTTCCACGAGCTCGACGAACCCCAGTGTTTGCGCAAGGAGTAAGCTTTGCGGGGTTTCAATGACGTGAATTAAATAGAGTGGCGCTTGATGATATTTTGCAAAAGCGAGTGCTTGTTCACACATCTTAAAATGATCGCTTTGTAAATCTGTGGCATGCAAAATGCGTTTGTAAGACATGTGGATCCTTGAAATAGGTGTGACGATATTTTGAGTGTAACAGAAGAGTGTGGGGTGGGCAAAGACGTCTATTTGCATAAATTAAAAACTAAACATATACTGTATATACAATCAGACTAATGGTTGCTATATATGATAAATACACAAATATTAAAAACAATCGAAACCTTGCATGAACACATTGCACAGATCGATCTTCGAAAACAAACCCCTCAATCGAGGCACGCGCGTGCTGAATATCTAGATCGTCTATGTTTCTCTGCAGAACAGGCCATCGTGAAAGGTGAATTTGACCTGACCAAACAAAAATCACCTCCTGAACACATGAACGATTTGGCTTTTTTTGGGCATTTGAGAATACAACTCTATCGTGAGCTAGCTGTTTTGGTTGAAACTGAAAAAGTATTAAACAGCGGGTTAGCTCAGGGTGATGAAAAAACAGCGCTATGTAGAAAACAAATTCAGAAACTAGAAGATCTGGTTCATAAAATTAATGTTCAATTTAAATTGAAGACGATGGTAACAGAAATAATGGGTCTATTCGCGCGCCATACTCGAGAAGAATCAGATCCCAGCTCACCTTTACGCCGAGAAATAACGGACCCATTAGATGCTACGAATTCAAGTGTGCCGATGAGCACAGAAGCAGCTTTAAGGGAAATTGAACACTATCATCACACCATTG
Source organism: Gammaproteobacteria bacterium (assembly GCA_026399205.1). Classification (GTDB taxonomy): domain Bacteria; phylum Pseudomonadota; class Gammaproteobacteria; order Legionellales; family Legionellaceae; genus 2-12-FULL-37-14. The sequence continues at coordinate 67,320 of JAPLRL010000035.1, read as the reverse complement.
GGATGCTCGATCTACAAAAAGCGATGATTCGTACACAATCGCCTGAAGCACAAGTGATAAAAATGGGAACTGAGATAGAAATTGATCAGTCCCGTATTCAGTGTCTAGAGAAATTACTAGTCGTTGCTGATCGTGAAATCAATACACATTCGTCACTTTCAACTGAGGATTATTCAACCTTACGCAGCCAACTTTGCCGTGAACATATAGTGATTCAATTGGTGTTAGATATCAGGACAAGAGAAGAGTGGGCCCTAAACAGAATGTTAGCTAAGCTCGATCAAACAATCGCAGCCGAACAACAGGCGACCACCCCTGATGAAAAAAAATTAACAATGTTGCAGGCACGAAAAGATGCGGGTCACACAAAACTCAAAAGAATCAGACAAAATAAAAATAAAGATGAAGAACAGATGACTGAGCTTGGCGAATTGGTGAGTCAACTTGACGTTCAATTCGTATCTCTAAAAAACTCGACAGTGGCAATTCCTGCTACTTTTTTCACGCAGGCGACACCAACAAGTAGCCCTGGGCAATCGAGTGCCCCCGAGAATGATGAAGACGATGCGAAGAAGTTACTGTAGGGTGGACAAAGGAGCCTAGCGATGAGTCTGCAGGTTAATGAAGACTTTCAGGCGACGTGTCCACCGGTGGCTCGTAGCTCGTTAGAACGTGAAGAACGTTCCGAGTCGCCGCTGGACTCACATCACCAACAACACCGCAACGGTTCGACCCTCACCCAATAGGATATTAAACGTACGGCAGGCCGCATCAAAGGGCATACACTCCACTCCAATTCCTTGTTGAATAAATTCATGCAGTTGTTTGGGTAACAGGTGCGTATTCAGCTGATGATGTCCAATCAATACAATGGTCGGGCGGGGGGTTAGGTTGTCGAGCACCAGTGCTGGCGTAATATCAACAATATCTTTGAGTTGCGGTATCATTGTGAGTTGGCTCGCGCTTATAAGCAGGGTCTCATGATACTGCTGGTTATCAACCTGAACGCTGTGTTGGTCATACGTCTGAATAGAGTGTTTTTCGTTGTTTTCACACTGAAGGTCCATGCTATCATTCATCCTGATGTGTGTGGATAAGTTTGTTTTATTAGCACTCACAACGAACAAACGTCATCCTGAACGCAGTGAAGGACCTCCTGAATTTGGCTAGATCTTTGTCAAATTGAGATCCTTCGCTACGCTCAGGATGACGTACCTGGGTAGTTACATTTTTTTTTGTTATAATCATAACACACTTGGTCAGGCGTTTGAATACAACAGTAGAGTCGGTCACAGAGGAGCATGCTGTTGAGACTGTTTTATGGAAGAAGTTTGGGGGTATTCGAGTGTTTATTGGTATTCGAGCGTTAACCTAGAACCATTTCCCACAATACGTTAAACTCATCCCCATTCGCTTCAATATGTCTTTAAGGACTACCGTGGTTCAAATAAAAAAAAGACCCGTACCACAGGATCTTTCTCAACTCTCCATGTTACACCCAGTTTTGCGTCGAATTTACGCCGCAAGAGGGGTGACGCAACCTCAAGACATCGATACTGATTTAAAAAGACTCTTGCCGTTTGATTCCCTTATGGGTATCGATAAAGCTGTGGCGCGTATTGAGCTTGCCCTCCGTGACAAGCAACATATTATGATTGTTGGCGATTTTGATGCTGATGGTGCAACGTCAACCACGTTGGCGGTATCTGCTTTACGAAAAATGGGGGCGAAGCACGTCTCGTTTTTAGTGCCTAATCGATTTGTCTATGGTTATGGATTAACGCCGCCCCTGGTTGATTTAGCGGCAACAACGCACCCGAAGCTCTTGATTACTGTCGATAATGGGATTTCGAGTGTAGAAGGCGTGCTTCATGCCAATTCACTGGGGATGGATGTCGTGATTACTGACCATCATTTACCAGGTGAACAATTGCCTGATGCGTGTGCCATTGTGAACCCTAATCAAGTCGGCGATGCGTTTCCTAGTAAATGTATGGCAGGTGTTGGCGTGATTTTTTATGTCATGTTGGCGTTACGTAGGCGTTTACAAGACAGTGGCTGGTTTAACGAATCTCAAATTGAATGCCCCAATATGGCGCAGTTTCTTGATTTAGTGGCCTTAGGGACTGTTGCTGATGTGGTTCCACTCGATAGTCATAACCGTATTTTGGTCGCTCAAGGGATTCGTCGTGTACGTCAGGGGTTAGTCAGGCCCGGTATTCAAGCCCTCATTGAAGTTGCTTTAAAAACCATGCGGCATTTACGTGCCAGTGATTTTGGGTTTGCAATTGCGCCGCGTTTAAATGCGGCGGGGCGCTTGGATGATATGTCGGTTGGCATCTCTTGTTTATTGAGTGAAACATATAGCGAGGCACAAGTGTTAGCCGCTCAGCTTGACCAACTCAATGATGAACGCCGCCTCATCGAACAAGACATGCGTATGCAAGCTAATCTTGCCTTACAGGCAATTACCCAGCAATTTAATCATACTCATTTACCCGCAGGGCTTTGTTTACAAGATCCCAGTTGGCATCAAGGGGTGATTGGCATTTTAGCGGGTCGCTTGAAAGAAATGCATCACCGGCCTGTTTTTATTTTTGCCAAGGTCAGTGACACTGAGTTAAAGGGTTCAGGGCGTTCAGTGTCTGAAGTTAATATTAGAGACGTGCTTGCGCAAATCAATCAAGACAACCCAGGCCTGATGGGAAAATTTGGTGGGCATGCCATGGCCGCAGGCATGAGTTTACATCCCAATCAATTTGAGGCGTTTAAAACGTGTTTTGAAGTGGAAGTAGCTAAACATCTGCCCATTGAAAAATGTCAAGGTGAGTTGTTAGTGGATGGTCCATTAGAAGCAGATTATCTTACCCTAGAGATTGCTAAACTTATTCAAGACGCTGGTCCTTGGGGGCAACAATTTCCTGAGCCGTTGTTTGAAGGGCAGTTTCATATTATTCAACAACGACGTGTCGGGCAAAAACATTTAAAATTAACCCTAAAACCGCAGGGGAGCGAGCGTCTGATTGATGCGATTGCATTTAATGTGAATGTCGATTTGTGGCCTAATGAGCGCATTCGTTCATTATATGCTGTGTATGCATTAGATGTGAACGTGTATCAAGGTATTGAACGTTTGCAATTAATCGTGCATTATTTCGAACCAGCTTCCGCTCAAGTCGCGTGTGTTTGAATCCATGCAGTCTATGTCTTCTGTATTACATTGTCCGCTCTCTATTGCACCGATGGTGAATTGGACCAACACGCATTTTCGGCGCCTTATGCGTTTAATTGCGCCACAGGCCTTGCTCTATACCGAAATGGAACCCTTGCAAGCGGTGTTGCGTCGTAAGAAAACCTCTGTTCATTTCGATATCGCAGAACACCCAATTGCCTTACAACTCGGTGGGTCTGATCTGGCTGGATTGGTGGAAAGTGTGAACATCGCGCAAGAGATTGGGTTTGATGAAGTGAATTTAAATTTAGGATGCCCCAGTAAAAAAGTTCAACAAGGCCGTTTTGGAGCTTGCCTCATGAAAGAAGGCGATCATGTGGCTGCATGTATTACGGCCATGAAACATGAGGCGCGCATCCCGGTGACCGTTAAAATGCGCATTGGTGTTGATGAATGGGATAGCCTAGATTTTTTCTTAAATTTGGCGACTCAATTGGTGGATGCAGGTGTAGATAAACTTATTATTCATGCGCGATCTGCGTGGTTAAAGGGGCTAAACCCCAAACAAAATAGAACGGCCCCGCCTTTGAAATATGATTATGTATATGCTTTAAAACAACGCTTTCCGCAGTTGCCGGTGATTATCAATGGTCAAGTTGATGACATCGAAAAAGTACAAGCGCACCTTGCCCAGGTCGATGGCGTGATGATTGGTCGTTTAGCGTGTCGCCAACCCTATGCATTGGCAGATATTCATCGCGTGTTACATCCAGAAACGCCCATTTTGAGTCCTAAAGAGGTCGTTCATACCTATCTTGATTATGCCTATCAGCAGGCAAGCGAGGGGGAACCGTTTCCACGCTTATGTCGCCCTTTGTTTTCAATGGCGCATGGTGAAGCGCACGCAAAGCGCTGGAAACATGCCTTAATGCGAGTGCGCTCTATGGAAGACTTGCATGGCTTAAAAGGGTGTTTTGATGTATTGTATTGAAATCCGAGCCGCGACCGTTAGGGAGCGGAAGTTTTAAAATTTCCGCTCCCTAACGGTCGCGGCTCGGATATGATCCAGAGAGGGAAGCCATGAGCAAAATATCAAAAATATTCTCAATTCATCCAGATAATCCTCAAGCCAGGCTATTGCGACAAGCGGTTGAAGTGGTGCAAAAAGGCGGTATTGTGGTGTATCCAACCGATTCGGGCTACGCCTTAGGGTGTCGACTTGGCGATCAAGCGGCGCTCACGCGAATGCGCGAACTGCGACAATTAGATAAATCGCATAACATGACCCTATTATGTAGCAACCTGTCTGAATTAGGCCAGTATGCGAAAGTCACGAACCCTATTTTTCGGTTGTTAAAAGCATTTACACCAGGCTCTTATACGTTTATTTTACAAGCGACCAAAGCGGTGCCTAAATTAATGCTTCACCCGCAACGAAAAACATTGGGCTTACGAGTGCCGGATCATCCCATTATTTTATCGTTATTAGAGTGTTTAGATGCGCCTTTAATGAGTACAAGTTTAACCTTGCCACATGTGAATATGCCCCTGAGTGAACCGGGTGCGATTCGCGATCTCTTAGGGGCGCGAGTTGATTTAATTATTGATGGTGGAACATGTGATCCTCATCCGACGACCGTGGTTGATTTAACAGGGAGTTATCCTGTGATTGTTCGTGTCGGAAAAGGGGATCCTGCGCCTTTTGAATAGTGTTTAAGGATATCAGTCATGTCTTCTGGAATTTTTACAGCGAATAAACGCGTTGTATCGGGTATGCGGGTTAGCGGCGATTTACATTTAGGTCATTATCATGGCGTCTTAAAAAATTGGGTGCAACTCCAACATCAATATGAATGTTTTTTCTTTTTAGCTGACTTTCACGGCTTAACCACGCGTTATGATGAACCAGGGGTCATGGAAAACGTGATTTGGCAGATGGTGGTCGATTGGTTGGCTTGTGGCATTTCGCCCAATGTCTGTACGCTCTTTATTCAATCGCATGTGCCTGAACATGCAGAGTTGCATTTACTTTTATCGATGATCACCCCTTTAGGGTGGTTAGAGCGGGTGCCCACCTACAAAGATCAACAAGAAAAATTACATGACAAAGATTTATCAACCTATGGGTTTTTAGGTTATCCCTTATTACAAAGTGCAGATGTTTTATTATATAAAGCAGAGCTTGTCCCTGTGGGTGAAGATCAAGTCGCCCATATCGAACTGATTCGAGAAGTCGCCAGGCGCTTTAATCATCTCTATGGGCGTGAAGCCAACTTTGAGCAGTTAACCGCTGAAGCCGTCAAAAAAATGGGTAAAAAGACGGGGGCGTTGTATGTGAAGCTCAGGAAGCAATTTCAAGAGCAAGGGTGTTATGATTCACTCAACACCGCACGCGCTTTATTAGAAAATCAGCATAACCTTTCGTTAGGGGATAAAGAGCGGCTGGTGGGGTATTTAGATGGTTCAGGTAAAATTATCTTGCCTGAGCCGCAAGCTTTACTCACCAATATTCCTAAATTACCCGGGATTGATGGACAAAAAATGTCTAAGTCGTATAATAATACCATTCGGCTGCGCGACACCCCTGAAGTGGTTGAGAAAAAAATTCTTACCATGCCGACTGATCCTGCCCGTGTTAAACGTACAGACCCTGGTGAGCCTGCAAAATGTCCGGTGTGGCAGTTACATCAGGTTTATTCAGATGACACGGTTAAGTCATGGGTGCAAACCGGGTGTCGATCAGCTGGAATTGGGTGTGTGGATTGTAAACGTCCGGTGATTGATAGCATTCAGCGTGAACTCGCACCGATTCAAGAGAATATTAAATCTTATGATGCTGATTTAGGATATGTGAAAAAAATGGTTGCCGAAGGCAGTGAAGCTGCAAGTAGTGAGGCACGTAAAACGATTTCTGAAGTACGAACTGTGATGGGACTAGATTATTAATGAGTGAACAAGAACGAGTACAAAAACTACTGAGCCGTTTAGGCTATGGTTCAAGACGTGAAATAGAGCGGTGGATAGTTGAAGGCAGCGTTAAGCTTAATGGTGAGGTGGCCGTATTAGGGTGTAAAGTCGGCGCAACAGATACCTTGATTGTGAAAGGGAAAAAAGTTGTCATTGATTTGTCAAAAAAACTCACCACGCAAATTTTACTTTATTATAAACCTGTCGGTGAGGTCTGTAGCAGAGATGATCCGTTGTTTTCTAAAACCGTGTTTATGAGCTTGCCGCCCGTTAAAGAAGGCCGCTGGGTTCAGGTGGGGCGCTTAGATGTGAATACAGCAGGCTTACTTATTTTTACCAACGATGGCGCATTAGCGCATCACTTGATGCATCCTAAATTTGAGATAGAGCGTGAATACGCTGTGCGTGTGTGTGGCCAGGTGACCAAATCGATGCTGCAAAATTTAAAAGAAGGCGTGATGCTAGAAGATGGCAAAGGGAAATTCAAGCAAATTCAATTTCAAGGTGGAGAAGGCTCCAATGCTTGGTATCATGTCGTGTTGACGGAAGGTCGACATCGAGAAGTCAGACGCTTGTGGCAGTCACAGGGCGTTGAGGTCAGTCGACTCATTCGTATTCGTTATGGGTCGCTACAGTTACCCAGAACACTCTCACGTGGAAAGTGGGTTGAGTTAGCTCAGCCAGACGTTAAAGCCTTTATGAAACAGGTAGGAATGCCAGATGGTCAAGGTCAAAGATGACTCGGCTTGGATGACAGAAGAAGGGGTCAACCTCACTCAGTGGTTTGACCACCTTGAACAAAAAGGCTACCGTTCAGGCTTACCCTTGATTCGACATGCCTGCGCACTCAGTCAATTAGCAGGTGCCGAACATCCGACTGAAACGGGATTTTCTTGTTTTAGGCAAGGCATTGCGATGGCCGAGGCCTTGGTTGATTTATCTGTCGATGCAGAAGTGATCGCGGCAGCCATCGTGTTTGATGGGGTTCAGCATGCTGATTTGGCCATTGAAGATGTAGAAGAGCAACTAGGCCCTGGCGTTGCCAAGCTCATCAAAGGGGTCAAGCAGATGAGTGTGCTCTCTGCGTTTCATGTTGATAGGCAATACGGTAAAAATAAACACCAACTCGATAATGTACGCAAAATGCTGCTGGCCATGGTAGATGACGTCCGCGTGGTTTTGATTAAACTCGCAGAACGGCTTTGTGTATTAAGGAATCTTAGTGAATTACCCCATGTGATTCGAAAACAAATTTCCACAGAAGTCATGGATGTGTTTGCGCCACTCGCCAATCGTTTAGGGATTGGGGTGTTTAAATGGGAAATGGAAGATTTAGCGTTTCGATATTTAGAACCTGAGATTTATAAACAAGTTGCAAAAGGGCTGCATTTGACGCGCATAGAGCGTGATTTATATGTGAATAAGATTGTTGTGACCTTGACTGAGGCTTTAGAGAATGAGCATCTTCAAGGCCTTAAAATTTATGGTCGAGCAAAACATATTCGCAGTATTTACAATAAAATGCAGCGTAAGCATGTGTCTTTAAATCAAATTTATGATGCCATCGCCATTCGTGTGTTAGTGGATAAGCCTGAAGATTGTTATCAAGTCTTAAGCTTGGTGCATTCTTTATGGGAGCCGGTCTCTTCAGAATTTGATGATTATATTAATCAGCCTAAACCCAATGGTTATCAATCGTTACATACCGCGGTGATTGGACCCGAAAATTGTGTGTTTGAAGTACAAATTCGTACGCATCATATGCATGATTTAGCTGAGATGGGGGTTGCTGCACACTGGAAATATAAAGAAGGGACGGTCATTACGAAGCCGACTCATGAGCGAAAAATTGAATGGTTAAGAGAAGTCTTGTCTTGGCACAAAGAAATGGCGCTTACCTCAGAATCTTCTGCTGTGCTCGAGCGTGAGTTTTTAGATGATCGCATCTATGTGTTTACGCCCAATGGCGAAGTGTTAGATATGCCACAAGGTTCAACTCCGCTTGATTTTGCTTATTTTGTGCACAGCCAACTCGGACACCGCTGTCGTGGGGCTAAAGTCAATGGCAATATGGTCCCTTTGACGTCGGTGTTGCAAACAGGCGATCGGGTTGAGGTCTTAACCAGTAAAATTGAAAAACCCTCGCGCGATTGGATGAACCCTCATTTACGCTATCTAACGACCTCTAGGGCCAAAGCCAAGGTATTGCATTGGTTTAAAACCCAAGATTATGAAATGCATGTAGAACAAGGCCGTGCTTTATTAGATAAAGAGCTCAAATCATTAGGGGCAAAAACCGAGCGTTTATCTGAGTTACCCGCACTCTTTCATTTTAAAACGTTAGATGATTGTTACGCGGCATTAGGGCGCGGAGAAATTCGTTTAACCCAAATGATTAATCGGCTGATTCCACCGGATGATGGCAGCACATCGATGCCTAACCTCATCAAAAAATCACCGCCAAGATATGAACATAGCAATGATGATTTACAAATTGAAGGGGTAGGGAAGTTGTTAACTAACATGGCGCGCTGCTGCCAGCCTTTACCGGGCGATCAAGTCATTGGCTATGTGACGATCGGCAGAGGGGTTTCTATTCACCGCATGGATTGTTCTAATATAATCCACTCAACAGAAAAACAACGCCGGCGCTTCTTACAAGTAACCTGGGGTGAGGTCACCAAAGAAAAATACATTGCGAGTTTATTTTTACAAGCCTTTGATAGGGTCGATTTACTAAAAGACATCACAGCGGTTCTTGCCATTGAAAAAGCCCATATTCATGCCTTAAAAACGGAAGTCCATCAACCCGACAACCATGTGTTTATTTTTTTAACAGTAGAAGTGCCTGGGGTGACGGGGTTGTCGGGTTTATTGACAAAGTTATTGCAGGTACCGAATGTGTTAGAGGCGAGACGGCAGGTTTAGTCAGATCTTAAAGCATACCTCGATCAATCCGAGCCGCGACCGTTAGGGAGCGGAAGTTTTATTGGAGAGCGGGAGTTTAAAATTTCCGCTTCCTGACGGTCGCGGCTCGGATTTCTTGTTTCTCTCAGTCATAGTGAGAACTCATCCCCCAAATAAACAGCCCGAACCTGTTTATTGTCTAAAACCTCTTCTGGTGTCCCTTCACATAACACCGTCCCCTGATTCACAATATAAGCCCTGTCACAAATATCCAAAGTCTCTCGTACATGATGATCGGTAATCAATACGCCAATATTTTTTTGACAAAGATGGGTGATCATTTGTTTGATATCAATCACTGAAATAGGATCAACCCCTGCGAAGGGTTCATCTAATAAGATAAATTTAGGGTAACTGGCTAGGGCTCTGGCAATTTCCACGCGGCGACGCTCGCCACCGGATAGGCTCATCCCGAGATGGTCTCGTAAGTGGGTGATTTTAAATTCATCTAATAGATTTTCTAATTCATCATAGCGTTGATGTGAGGCTAAATCGGCTCTTAACTCTAAAATGGCAAGAATATTTTCGGCAACGGTGAGTTTTCTAAAAATAGAGGGCTCTTGCGGTAAATAACCAATGCCCATTTTTGCTCTGGCGTGCATTGGCAAATGGGTCAGACGTTGCTCATCTAACATGATTTCTCCCGCATCACACGATTGCAGGCCGACGATCATATAAAAACAGGTGGTTTTACCCGCGCCATTGGGGCCGAGTAAGCCCACACAGCTGCCTTGTTGAATCGATAAACTGACGTCATTGACGACTGTTTTTTTCTTAAACGCTTTTTTTAAATGGTGCGCTGAGAGTGTTGGCATGATGAGCATCCGTGTGGAACAAAATTTGTGTTCGTGAGGTAGGGGTTTTTTCAGTAAGCATGCGACGGTCTAGGAGATCAAAGCGAATCACCGGCGCGTTGATTTGATTGTTGTCTTGGATGATTTTTGCATCTCCTGTGAGTACAATCAGGTGTTTATCTGGAAAATATTGAATTTTTTGGGCATACGCATGTAAAGCGGATTCTTTCTCATGCTGCTGTGTCCAAAAATGAGCGAAAGGTGGGTGAGGGGCGCTAGCTTCTGCATATATCAGATGATTCGATTTATCGGTTGTGGTGGTCGCTTCATCTGCTTCCATATGCGCACTGCCTTGCGAAAACCGAATATGGCCTTTATAGATGCCGGTTTGGGTATTGGCATCGAGCTCGATGGTGTCGGCTAGGAGTTCGATGGGTTGGGTGCGATCGCTTGGGAGGGCCAAGCTATTTAATGAGAAAAGACATAGCAACAAGACGTAGGTTGGGCCTTGGCCCAACATTGTGGTGTTGCGTAATATCGTTGTTGGGCCAAGGCCCAACCTACGCCTCATCTTTTGGCTTAATAGTTGCACGTGCATGATTGAGCTTAATTTGATTGGTATTTAAATTCGCCTGCATTCCTTTTGACTCTATGCGTTGCTCAGCTTGCTCAAAGATAACAGGCGAATCGGTAAATGCAAGGGCGGTTTTGGGCAGATAGGTTAACGCATCGGTATGCATGCTTGTTTTATTTTCAGACTGATGATGCGTGAGGATAACCTGAGTCAAAAAAAATTGATTATTAAATGGCATGTGCTCCATTTTAGCGGCTACCATGTGTTTACTGAGCTGGCCACGCTCATCAAATTCATAAAAATGGAGATCCGTCATGATGGCATCGACTTGATGCATGAGGGTCTGTTGATTTAAAAGCGGTGGGGTTGATTTGCCAAAGTACCAGCCGGAAAAGGCGAGTAAAAATAAACCGGTGGTCATTGCGAATGACTTGCACGTTTTCCACGTCATTCCGAGCGTAGCGAGGGATCTCCTGCTACTGGGTGGAGATCCCTCGCTACGCTCGGGATGACGCATGGAACGCTCGGGATGACGTGCCGCAGGAAGAGTGCTCATGATGAAAAATAACGCTCAATCGCAGACTCATACTTCCCCTGAGCCCTTAATATCAAATCACAGACCTCTCTTACCGCGCCGTTTCCACCGGAGGCTTTGGTTTGATAATCAGCGCATAGCTTGACGTCGTCTATCGCATTAGCCACCGCAACCCCGAGCCCTACGCGCTTAATAAAAGGGAGATCGGGTAAATCGTCGCCGATATACGCAAACGCGTCATCACTGAGGCGTAACCGCGTTTGGATTTCAAGAAACGCTTGGGTTTTATCGTGTTGGTTTTTAAAATAATGGGTGATGCCTAATTGCTGCATGCGATGATCAATCACCGCATTTTGTGAGCCGGTAATGATGGCAACATCGAGGTCAGCGGCTAAGAGTAATTTTAAGCCTAAGCCATCTTGGACATGAAACGCTTTTAATTCATTACAGGCATTGTCAATATATAACAGACCATTGGTCATCACCCCATCGACATCACAAATCACGCACTGAATTTTTTTAGCTTTTTCTAGAATATCTTGCATTAAATCACCCCGGCTTTTAATAGATCGTGTAAATGCAATACAGCAAGCGGTTTGTTGTGTGCGTCAATACCCACGAGTGTGGTGATGCTATGTTCTTGCATGATACTGAGTGCATCAACAGCTAACATGCCGGTTTGAATGGTTTTACAATGGGTGCTCATGACATCAGAAACAGGCGTTGAATGAATATCGACTTGTTTATTCAACGTTCGGCGTACATCCCCATCGGTATATACACCCGAGAGTTCACCGATATGATTAACAACACAGGTCATGCCTAATTTTTTTTCTGTGACTTGAATCAAGGTATCGCTAATGGTTAAAGATTCATGAACCACCGGTAAGGCGTCATCTGTGTGCCATAAGTCATTGACTTTTAATAACAGCTTTTTACCCAATTGGCCGCCAGGATGAGAACGGGCAAAATCTTCAGGCGTGAAGCCTCTGGCTTGGAGTAAAGCAATGGCGAGCGCATCTCCCATGACTAAGCAGGCGGTTGTACTGGTTGTTGGCGCAAGACCCAAAGGGCAGGCCTCAAATTTAACTGACACATTAATATGTGCATCAGAGGCTTCTGCAATCGCAGAGGTCGGATTGCCTGTCAGCGCGATGATGGGAACGGCTAAGCGCTTGAGTGAGGCAATAATGCTCATGATTTCTGGCGTATAACCAGAATAAGAAATGATGATGACTGCATCGCGCGTTGTAATCATCCCTAAATCACCATGGCTTGCTTCACCTGGGTGCATATACAGGGCCGGTGTTCCAATGCTAGATAAGGTTGATGATATTTTTCGAGCAATGTGCCCTGATTTCCCCATGCCTGTGACGACCACGCGACCTTCACACGCTAGTAACAAGCGACACGCGCGATCAAATTGTTCATCGATACGTTGGCTGAGTTCGTGAATGGCTTGCGCTTCGGTTTCAATGACAGCAAGTCCAAATTTACAAAAATCCATAGTGGGTCATTAGCGTAGGTTGGTGAGTAAGCCGGTAGTATATCGTACCTGAGGATAAGATGCGATATGTCATATATCCGCTCGATAAATTCGCTCGATACATCCGAGCCGCGACCGTTAGGGAGCGGAAGTTTTATTAGAGCGCAGTAGTTTTAAATGTTCCGCTTCCTAACGGTCGCGGCTCGGATTCCGTGTTTGGCGGTCGATATACCGCAAGCGGCGGGTGATAAACAACTTCCTGCGGCACTGGGCGCGCCGTTTGCAAGCCCTGTTTTTGATGAACCGCTGCAATAAACGCAGGGTTAGGACTCTGACGAATAAGCTCTACCAAAGGCGGATAGATCGCAGGTTCTTTCCGTGCTTTTACCTCATAGCTGTCTAGAATCTCCCGATCACCACAGTAAAATGCGGCCCGAGTGATGCGCATAAAATCATGGGGTTGTATTTGGCGAGGGCGGATGATGGTGTGCGGTGTTTGAAGGAGGATGCTGACTTGCTTAAACAAGTGAATTTTTAGTAGCATCCAGGCTACTATTCTTACCCCATCAAATACGTGATCCCGAGCATTGCCATATTGGTATTCACATTCCCAAGTTGTAACGACTCCCCCCCCCACGTGGCAACGCCACTACCTGAGGCGAATGCACCCAGAGACTCAAAATCATAGCCTATTGAGGCAATCCAATCTCTGCCAAGGTCGTAGTCTAAGCCAACTCCCGCATGCCAGGTAAATTGCGCAACGCTTTTGGCATTAAATGAGGGGCTGTAGCGCTCAGTGACTAAAGGTAATGCTGTTTCCATATAGCCTTTGGCTTGATTAAAGGACACCCCTAGTCCGCCATTAATATAAGGCGATAATCGAGCTTCGCGAATCAAATTTAATTTTGCTTCGCCCGTGAGTATTTGTGCAGTCATACTCCAGTGGTAATTATAATTAAGAAATTCTGGTGATGAGTATTGGGTTAGGTTGTTTCCAATATTTTCTGGGATCAAATATTGATAGCGTGCGCCAAATGTCAAAGATTTAATATAGGCTACATCAGGCTTGTAGCGTTTACCAATTCCGACGCTAAGTAACGCTTGCGTGTTAGTTTTGGTTGAAAATGAATCTAAATTATAAGGGGCTGGAAAGTCTGAACCATTTGAAATGGTTAGCGTATTTGCATAACTTGGCGCACCAATGCCCACACTGAAGTTGAGTAACAAGGGGCGATCTCGATAGGGGGTTGCGGGTGTATCAGTGCGTTCGGCGTCAAGAAACCCTGCGCGTATCGCAGTCGGGTTGTTGTGGTCTCTGAACGTGTGCCGTGTTGTGGTGTGGTATCCGGGGGGGAGTGTTACTGTTTGTTTGTGAACGATTTTGTTTTTTTGAAGCAGCAGATCCATGGGTTCTTTTGTGAACCTCGCAGAAGTGGGCGCGTGTCTCATTTTTGCTAAGCGATGCGGGGCAGCGACCTGGTGGCGCATTGGATGCATGCGTAACTGTTGCAAGGCTTGATAGGAAGGGATAGGACCCATGATGACGAGATACAAAGCGCGATGGTTTTCTATTTTGACAGGATAAGCGTAAGCGTGTTGATGCAAAAGCCGTTGAGCATTCTGCTTATTTTTAAAGGCACCGATTTGAATATAAAAAGGCGCAGAGGCATGCGGTTTGATATGGTTGATGTCATTCATGCCATAAATCATTGATTTGGCTTGGGCTGTATGGTTTGTGAGAAGAAATAGGGTGCTAAATAAGGTGATCAACGAAAGGAAAGGGAAAGCGTTGTGGCGTTTTATCATGAGTTTAGATCCATCTATTTGTCGCGTCCTGGGCTTCAGCATAACTAATATGTGAGTCATAAATCAATAGCATAAAATCCGAAAACTCATTAGCGTTGGGTATACTTAACTTTTCGCTCAATCAAACCGAGCCGCGACCGTGAGGGAGCGGAAATTTTACACTTCCGCTCCCTCACGGTCGCGGCTCGGTTTGTATCGGGTGAAAAGTTAAGCATCGTGTTAGACTTGTATCTACCTCTAGAATATTTTATAGTTCGCAAAGTGTTGTACGCAGTTGGAGACTTAACGATGTTGAACAGAGTCACTTTATTTGTATCCCTTTTTATGACTTCCCTAGGTGTGTTTAGTGCTCCTGCATTTTTGTTAACACACAATCTCACCGATTCAGAATCTAATGCTTATATTGTGACGCGTGATGGCGGTGCAATTCCGTCTATTTACCCGACTAAGCCCCATGCGGTCAGTAAAGTCTATTGGAACATGGTCAAGCTCGCTTGCCATGGTCATTCGGTCAATAATATATGCTCTGCCATCATTAAAATGAACACCAATACCGCGTCTCCTATTGAAATAGGGGTCGTGACCATGGATCTGGCAACAGGCGAAATTTCACCTAAACAATTGAGTGCAAATGGATACACCGTCACTGTAAATGGACTTGCTGAGACCACGCTGACTCAGCCTTGATATTTTAAAACCAATAAGAAGGAAGACATTGTGTTGATTATTCCCACAATTTTGTGTGGTGGCGCAGGATCGCGTCTTTGGCCTGTTTCTCGAGAACTACATCCTAAGCCGTTCATTCGTTTACAAGATGGTCAAAGCCTTTTGCAAAAGGCTTTTTTAAGGGCAAAATCATTGCCTGATGTTACGGAAATATTAACCGTAACAAATCAGGAGTTGTTTTTTAAAACTCAAGATGAATATAAAGAAATTAATCAAGAGCAAGTGCTCACTTCCTATATATTAGAGCCCTGCGGGCGAAATACCGCTGCAGCCATTGCCATTGCTGCCATGCATATTAAGCAACGCCATGGTGATGAAGCCATCATGCTGATTTTGCCGGCGGATCATTTAATTCAAGATGAAACCGCGTTTCATCAAGCGGTGTTTAAAGCAATTAAGCTTGCCGCTCGAGGGATGTTGGTGACCTTTGGCATTGAGCCTGTCACCCCAGAAACCGGCTATGGCTATATTGAAGTCGATGAAGCACACCCCTTACAAGAAGAGGGTAAAGACAAAAACGCGTGCCTCGGCTATCCCATTTCTCGCTTCATTGAAAAACCTGATCTTAATCTTGCTACACAATACCTTGAAGCTGGCGGCTATCTTTGGAACGCAGGGCTATTTTGCTTCCAAGTGGACACTGTGCTTAAACAAATGAGACAACATTGCCCATTGATCTTAGAGGCCGCTAAAGCGACCTTAGAGGCTTCTTTGGTTGAAAAAACCCAAACATGGGTACAATGTCGTTTAGACGAAAAAATGTTTATTCAAGTCCCGGAAGATTCATTTGACTACGCTGTGATGGAACCTGCTTCAAAACAGCAAACTCACGGTGCTGAGGTTGCGGTAGTTCCTTGCAATATTGGTTGGCGAGATATTGGTTCTTGGCAGTCGATTGGTGAATTATCTGAACCCGATGAAAACGGCAATAGAGTGAATGGAGAAGCCTTGTTTCATTCTGCCGTCAATTGTTATGTGCATAGTCCGGATCGAATGGTGGGCCTAGTCGGTGTAGACAATCTCATTGTGATTGATACGCCTGATGCTTTATTGGTCGCAGATAAAAATCTTTCACAAGAAGTTAAACATTTATATGGCATGCTCAAAGCCAATGGACACGAAACTCACAAAACACACCGTACCGTTTATCGCCCTTGGGGCACCTATACCATTTTGGAAGATTCTGATCGCTACAAAATCAAACGCATCGAGGTGAACCCTAGAGCCAGCTTGAGTTTGCAAATGCACCATCATCGCAGTGAGCACTGGATTGTGGTGAGTGGGACAGCTCGGGTGGTGAATGGAGAGCAATCGTTTTTGCTAGGCGTGAATGAATCTACTTATATTGCAGCAGGCTATAAGCATCGCTTAGAAAACCCCGGCATCGTTAAACTCGTGATGATCGAGGTTCAGAGCGGGGAATATCTCGGCGAAGACGATATTGTGCGTTTTCAAGACCACTATGGGCGAGTGCAAGCAGAAGAAGAATTGGGTCAACCCACATAACCCAATGTAAACTGCAATGCATTCACATATAGATGATTTAAACTTAAACCCCCATTCAATGTTTGATCTGGCGCGGCACCAAGGTGACTTGCGCCCCAATCTGCAAATTCATACCCTAATCCTGCTTGCCAATGCGTACCTAGTGTTTTTTGAATACCTGCGCCTACAGTATAAGTAAATGCAGTTGTGGTGCTATCTGTAAAGCCTGGTGGAGGGACCGCTTCAAATATTTTAGGCCATGCACTGTAACCAAAGGCACGGTTGAATCCGACGCCTACACTCCCACTGACATAGGGTTCGACAGGTTGATGAGCGACCCAGTCGTTGGCCATAAGTTTACCCTTTAATGCAACGCGAAATTGAGATTCATTATAGGTATAAGTAAAATTATCAAAATTGGGATCGGCATCTTGCCACACATCACCAGAAAGCTTCGCTGTCCCACTGCCTGCTAAGGCGAGCCCATATTGGGCACTCAATCGCGGGTTAATTTTCTGCTGCAGACCCAAAAACAGCTCTGCGGTTCCTAATAAGCGAGTTTGATGTTGGGCGATGTAAGCGGTGTCAATTTCGGGATCTGAAGTAATGGTTTGGTTTAGACCAGCATCACTCCAAGCAGGCGCGCCGCTGAGCGCAATCACACCATGTGATAAATCGATGGGGAGGGTTATTGCTGAAAAGGCAGGGGAGGTTGTTGTGATAGCGAGGATGGCATAGGGGTATATTTTTTTCATTTAAACAGTCCTTGTTTGAATGGGTTGAATGAGTATATACCTATTGTTGTCGTGCCATCAACGCGTCTAGGCAGCGCCCCTAACCTTTTTATGCTCGAATACCCCTCTCCCGCGCTAGAAGTTTGAACAAAATATTGATGTTCTTCGCGGGGGAGGGTTGGGGAGGGGACTGATCGGAGTATATAAAAATATTCACCCTACCGCGGTCTTTTCGAAGGCCGAGTTTCAAACGGCGTCGGGCTCGGTGATGGCTGCGATACTTGGGTATTGCTAGCCTGCATCCGTTGACTGAGCTGATCGTAATTATTCAGCACGCTCTGCCGCTCTGTTGACAACTGATCTTTTTCAGCAATTAAACGATGTAAACGGGTGTCTTGGATATGTTTTTGTTTTTCCAGGCCCTCTACATGCTGGTGGGCTGTGTGCATGACTTTATTGGCTTCAAGGCGAATCGCTTGATGAGGCACGTCATTCGGTTGTAGGCCGCGCATCGCTTGTTGAAAGGCTTTGATGTGTTGCAAGGTATCTGCATGCAGGGCTTTTTGCTCTTGTAACCGACGAATGTCTTGTATGGCCCCCCCTTGCTGCCCAGATGGGGTGGGTTTAGGTTGAGGCGCGGTTTGTTTCTGTTCTAGTGATTTGATGCGTTGATCAATGTCATCCATTGATTCTTGTAGTTGCTCTGAAAATTGCTCAGTGACAGCGATACACATTTCTGCAAAGGCCTCACCCGCATTAGATAAATGCTGAAATTGCGCTTCAAGATCAGCAAAAAAATCTTCGAGGCGTTTTTCAAGTTTCTTGGATTCTTCAATGCTATAGGTATAGTCTTCCAGCTCTTCTCTATGACGTTCAATAGAGCGCTCCAATACATAAAGCGTTTCTTGATAGGCCAAGCTGGTGTCATGCGCAATATCGACAGCATGTGCTGGGGTATTCATAAAGGCTTCTTCAATCAGGTGTTCAAGTTCAAGCTGTTGTTGGCGTGCATGTCTCGCTTTGTCGTGCAAGTAACGAGATATCAAAAAGGCCAATATGCGTCGCTGGAGAGCCATCTCTTCGCGTTGTTCAAACGCCAAGGTTTCTTTTAATGAAAGCATTTTCATAATTTCGGTACTGATGACGCTTTTCACCAATCTCCCTTCAGGAGAAGAAAGGTAACTCATCATTTGTTGGGCATTTTGAACCCCAAATTTTGACATAACTTGATTAGGGTAACGTGCAAAGGCGTGTTCTAAATCGTCTTGCGAAAACGTGAGCTCGTGATGAAAGAAGGGTGCGCGCATCGTATCTGGATGATGAGTGAGATGAGTATGTGCCATCATGTTTCCCCTAATAAATGAGTGATATGGTTAATTATTGCATATTTTATGTAAAAAGTAACTATCAGTCCATCGTCCACACCAACTGCGCACCCACCAAATCTCCGTAATTATGCGGTGTTGCTGTCACATTAAACGTACTCGTATGTATTAAATCAGTTTTATTAATATAGTTTTGTTCAAAAAATAAATGTGTATACCCTACATCTAGGCCAATTGCCGGTTTAAATTGATAATGGGCGCCCACAGAGGCTGCCCAGCGATTGGCATCAGGTAAGCGCACATCGCGCTCAATATTATCTGTTGGGGTTTGTTCAAACCCACCACCGACTCTGAGCATGAAGCGATCGTGAATTTTATAATTAGCCCCCAGTGCGACCCGCCAGGTATCACGATAGTTTTCTTCGGTTACGGCATCAACATTAACTTGACGAATTTCCAGTGTTTCAGGGTTGGCCGCAGCTGCAGCAACGTTAAATAATTTCACATTTTGAAAACAGCCCCAAGTTGTATAAACCACTGAGCCTAATAAAGCCAGTCGTTCGTTCATGTCTTGATAAACACTGACTGTGGTGATACCAGGGA
The DNA here is from genome assembly GCA_026399205.1 of Gammaproteobacteria bacterium. Lineage (GTDB taxonomy): Bacteria > Pseudomonadota > Gammaproteobacteria > Legionellales > Legionellaceae > 2-12-FULL-37-14. The sequence continues at coordinate 48,146 of JAPLRL010000035.1, read as the reverse complement.
GTGATACTGTGTTACTAAATAAATTATCAGAACGTGAAATCGCATTGGGGTTTGAGTCTAGTGGATCAGCCGCATTTAAGTTGGGATCAGCTAAACGGCCGGACAGTTGGCTATAACCTTCAAATTGATGATTAACAGGCGATTGGTAATTAACCCCTAAACGCGAATGGTTATCGTTGATGTGAAGTATCAAGCCGCCATGAAAGCCAATACCGAAAGAGCTGCCCTGATTATGACTGCTAGAATCAATAATGGTGGCAGGATAATCAATGGCACTCATCACGGCGGGTGACCCTAATACACGATTAAACGTGACATTGGCATATTCAAAATCAAACCCTAAGCCACCTGCGAGATGATCGGTTAAGCGCCCGCCGATTTCGGGTGCGACATCAAGCGTCATCAGCTTTGTATAGGTTGCTTCATAACGTAAGGCAGAAGTGGGATCCCAGTCGGTCGATAGGCCAAAAGGAGACACTATACTCAGACCCAACGTGGTGTCGGGGCCAACAGGGTGCATCATATGTAAACTGGGGACCACCGCACTTTGTGCGCCTTGAAGATTAGAAAAGGTTTCGTTATAGATAAAGGGGGAGGTGGGATCAAAAAAATTATCAGATTGATAGGTGGTATTGCCTGAAAGTTGGCTAGAGGGCAAAACACCTACGCCAGAAACCAGGATTTGATCGTGATGTAACAATGAGAGTCCTGCGGGGTTATACCAACCAATGGATGCATCATTAGGTTCTGCTGCAATGCCTGCTGCAAAATTCCCAACAGCTTCGCCATTACTTTCAGTATATAAAGAGAATCCACTGGCATAACTGTATTGAGCGATTAATAGACTCGTGATGCAAGCGATGAATTTGGGGTTGAACTGAATGTAACGCATAAAACTAAGTTCCTACGTAATTTCGACCTGATATCATAACGATTTTTGGAGTTTTTTAAAGGGGAGGCGGGTGAATAAATAAGAGTTGTGCTAAAATCAATGGCATTATTATCATAAATGTTAAGGTGATTATGCCCAGTTTACCCGTTATTGTTGGTTTTGGTGGCATGAATACAGCAGGACGTACCTCTGGGTTTCATAGTTATAAGCGACTGGTGAGTGATGTGCTCTCTGCCCAAGACATGGAAAGTACTTGGCGGGATTTGGCACATCGCATGCAGTTGCCCGTCGGTAAAAATGGCGTGCAGGCCGCTGTCATCGAAGAGATTAAAGCCGGTACCTTGGTTAGAAAAATCGACACGTTTGATCCAGGGCACGTCCCCACACACCTCAAAGCACAGTTGTCTTCATCTGCTACGTTTGTGTTGAAAGCATCAAAATTGCCTCATCCGATTCCTGAAAACTGGCAGGTGCGAGAAATCGATGCGCATACCGTTGAAGTCAGCTTGCGGCCAGACACAGACATTCTTTTATCAGTGACTAAAGCGTTAGCGGTGTCGAGTGCTGGGTCGTTACCCAAAGGGTTTGATCCTAGTCTGCTTTATTCATCGCATCACCATCCACGCGGGTTGTCGCTCACGATTTATGGTGCCTCTGATGCGCTGCATATGCTCGGTATCGATTGGGATACAGTATTATCCCATATCGCACCCGATGAGGTTTCGGTTTATGCCGGTAGCGCATTGTCACAAATTGATGAGAATTCTTATGCGGGTTTAATTGGGGATCCTTTACGTGGACATCGAGTGAATTCAAAAATGATGCCCATGGCCTTAACTGAAATGCCGGCGGATTTTATTAATAGTTATGTGATTAATAGTGTGGGTCAAACCGGAACGCAGGTGGGTGCATGTGCCAGTTTTTTATATAATTTAAAGCAAGGTCTGACTGATATTAAGTCAGGTCGCGCTAAAGTCGCCATTATTGGCAATGCTGAAGCCCCGATTGTGCCTGCAGTCATTGATGGGTTTCATGCCATGGGGGCATTGGCCAGTGATGAGTCATTACGTTTGCTTGACCATACGCAAGAGGTCAACCATCGGCGTGCGTGTCGACCCTTTTCAAATAATACGGGCTTTACCATGGCAGAAGGGGCGCAGTTTGTTATTTTAATGGCTGATGAATTGGCCGTCACTTTAGGGGCCAGCATTTATGGCTCCGTGCCTGATGTGTTTGTGAATGCCGATGGCAACAAAAAATCAATTGCAAAGCCCGGAGTGGGAAATTACCTTACCTTTGCCAAAACGGCCGCACTTGCAAAAGCCATGTTAGGGCAAGAAGGCTTACAACAGAGTATCGTGTTTGCACATGGTACTGGCACGCCTCAAAATCGCGTCACAGAAAGTCATATTTTAAATGAGGTTGCTAAAACGCATGGCATTGAGCATTGGCCTGTTGCTGCCATTAAATCATATTTAGGTCATAGCATCAGTGCTGCGGCCGGGGATCAACTCATGGTTGCGCTTGGGGTATGGAAATATGGGTATGTGCCCGGGATTAAAACCATAGACCATATCGCAGAAGATGTACATTGCTCACACCTTGATATTTTATTAGATCATCATTTTGCAGGTGAAGCAGGCATTGACTGTTCGGCGGCTTTGCTTAACTCAAAAGGATTTGGGGGCAATAATGCAACGGGCTTGATATTATCTCCCCATGAAACAAAAGCTTTGCTCATTAAAAAGCATGGGAAAGACTGGCTGTCTGCTTATGAAAAAAAGAACGAGAAAGTGATGGCTCAAGCAAATCTTCACGATCAAGCTGCGTGTGAAGGGCAAGAGAAGGTGTATTATGACTTTGGTACGCAGGTCATGGAAGAGCAAGATGTAAGTATGACAACCACTTCGGTCAAGTTATCGCGCTTTAAAACGAAGGTTACGTTGCCAACGACGAATCCTTATTGACGACCTTACCTTGGATTGGTATATTACGCATCGCCTGATTACTACGGAAGCGTGGCAGAGTGGTTGAATGCACCGGTCTTGAAAACCGGCGACGGGCAACCGTTCGTGAGTTCGAATCTCACCGCTTCCGCCATTTTTTTAGTGAATAAGGTGATGATGAAACGCGTCGTTTTGATACTGACTCTTTTGGCATTAGCAGGTTGTAATTCATGGTGGAATAAAGATGAAGACGACGGCTTAGGGCTGTATAAAGGCATAGAGGCAAAACAACTTTATGCTGAGGCAGACAAAGCTATCACTGCCAAACAATATTCTAGTGCAGCAAAACGGCTCGAAGCTCTAGAATCCATGTATCCATTTAGTCCTTATTCAGAACGCGCACAACGTTTACTTATTTATGCCTATTATCAAAACGGTGAATATCCTGCAGCTTCTGCTGAAGCTGATCATTATATCCATCTTTACCCACGTTCAGAACACGTAGATTATGCTTATTACATGAAAGCATTGGCAAACTTCCAACAACCCAGAAGCGCATTAGGGCATTTATTGTCTGTTGATGAGTCTTGGCGTGATCCAGGCACACAATTACAAGCGTACACTGATTTTTTAGTGTTCATTGAAAAATTTCCAAAAAGTGTTTATTACCAAAATGCCTTACATCGTTTAATTTACTTAAGAAATGAATTTGCCCAACACGAGCTCAATAATGGAAAATATTATTTCGATAGAGACATGTATGTCGCAGCTGCTGCTCGAGCAAACTATGTGGTCCAAACGTATCCTCAAGCCCCTGCGGTGCATGATGCATTGGTTGTGATGTATCGCTCGTATAAACAATTGGGTTTAAAAAAGGCGATGGAAGAAGCTGCCGTGGTGTATCAAGCGACGTATCATGAGTCGATTGAGGCTGCAAAGTTGGATGTAGCCCCTTAGTTTTTTACGCTCGAATACCCCCTCTCCCGCGCTAGAAGTTTGAACAGCATGATGAAGTTTTTCGCGTGGGAGGGTTGGGGAGGGGGTAAAGCCCAAGCCTATTGTAGCCCCCTCCCTAACCCTCCCCCGCGTTTAGCCTATGCGTTTTATCAGGGTTTCTCGCGCGGGAGAGGGGACTGATCGGAATATATGAAAACTTTAGGGACGTTGCCTAATTACACATCAAACAATATACACAACAGCAATCGTAGGGCTAGTGAATTTAGAGCCATTTTTACCGCCAACACTATACCAATATCCTGCGATAATCCCGAGGTTTTCACTGTAGTTATATTCAAGCGTTGGGAGCAAGGTATAGGTGGTCGTGGGTAGGCCGCTGCCGACTTTACGTTTGGGATCTCGATAGATATCTATGATGCCTGAAAATGTTTCTGCTTCTCTATGGGATAAATAGGTTTCGACCCCGACCACCCAATGTTGGGTTAACGACAATTCAAGCGCAATATCAACGCTTTTTAAATTACCTGGGTTGACGCTGCCGGTGGTGACAGGAAGAGGAAGATAGGCATTGAGCCCAGAAATGGTGGCTGTTTGAGCGTAGAGGTAATTTAAATTGACTGTGGTTTTTAGATAATGCCCAATGAAAGGTTCAAACGTATAGCCAAGATTAAGCCCCATATTGGTTTGATAGCTGCCTAAGCCTGAAGAGTCTGTGCCATTGGCGATAGGGTTAAGATCCTTGAAGCGTCCGGTGGGGATGGTTTCTTGAACGGTGAGTCTGATATCCATGCGATTAGGGCGGTGATCTTGAGCTAAAAGCTGCAATCCCATTAATAAATTGGTGTCACCGAATGCATCTGAGCTGAAGCCATGGTCCATGTTATGACTATAATTAGCCGTGAGCTCCACATCGATGGTATCGGTGAGCCCAAGAATCGCCTCAATGACACCAGAGTTACTGAGCTCTGAACTGGTGGGGGCTATTAAAGGATGTTTGATGTATTTCCCTTCATTGTCTAAGTAAAAATCGTAGATCTCTGTTGATAAATGATTTTTATCTTGGGTGAGACTGGCATTGGCGAGCATGGGGCCTGTAAACCAGGGATCGGTTGCGAATACGCTAAAGGGGAGGAAAAAACAGATGATGGATAATATCCTGCGCTTTAGCATAATCTCTTGAGTAGATGCCATAGAAAAAGTAATATTACTATTACGGTCTCCATAATGAAACGCCATTCGTAATATTTTGCTCAATCTAACCGAGCCGCGACCGTTAGGGAGCGGAAATTTTAAAACTTCCGCTCCCTAACGGTCGCGGCTCGGATACCTTTTTTCAGATACTTCTTTTAAGGCAGCAGTCATGAAAATAAGCGGTCAAATTGCATTAGTCACAGGGGGCGCCTCTGGGCTTGGTCAAGCGTGTGTTGAGCAGTTATTGTCACAAGGCGCACGTGTTGTGGTTTGGGATCAACGCAAGCCAGAGACGTTGATCCCTGACGTGGTTTATCAGATCTGTGATGTAGCCTCCATCACAGGGGTTGAGCAAGCGATGCAACACATGCTCAAGGACGTGGGTGCGCCACGTATTTTAATTCAATGTGCGGGGATTTTGGGCGCGGGTCGTATGAACGGTAAAGCAGGCCCTATGCCCATGGCACAATTTAAAAAAGTGATGGATGTTAATTTAATCGGTGCGTTTCAGATCATGAGTTTAGTCTCTGCCCAGATGATGTTACTTCCTCTGTTAGAAGAAGAAAGAGGGGTTATTATCAATACCGCCTCTATTGCTGCATTTGAAGGACAAATAGGTCAAATGGCTTATAGTGCATCTAAGGGCGGCATCGTTGCAATGACGCTGCCTGCAGCAAGAGAGTTAGCTTCTTTTGCCATTCGGGTGAATACCATCGCTCCTGGGTTAATGGAAACCCCCATGCTCCAAGGGATGACACCAGAGATACAAGCGCGTTTAATCGAATCTTGCGTGTTTCCAAATCGTTTGGGTAAGCCCTCGGAGTTTGCGGCTTTGGCGCAGCATTTGATTGAAAATACCTTGATGAATGGCGAGGTGGTTCGCTTGGATGGGGGGATTAGATTAAAACCGCGGTAATGTCTTGCTCTCGCCCCACGTCATCCCTCACTGCGTTCGGGATGACGCACGAAAAGTTACATTTTAAAAACATTTATTTTAAAAATAATTCAAATTTCACTAAATTTATACAGATATCGTCCGATAAAGAGATTAAATAAGGAGGGTATGTGTATGAAAAAGCAACTGATCATTGGCGCATTATCATTCTGCGCTGTCGGGTGTGCGAGCATGGATGACTCCACGGTTGTTGTTGATGATGCAGGTTATACGCATCATACCATGAGTTATTTGTCGGACACTCGTGGACAAAGTTCTTTTCCTTTACACCGACCAGCTACAGGCAAGAAAGTGTTTGTATTTGATCCACAAGTTCCTGCTTGGGCTGCTTATGACGCCGAAGGTAATTTAGTCAAAACAGGGAGTGCCTCCGGCGGTAAGGACTATTGTGAAGATGTGGGAAGAAAGTGTCGTACAGTGACCGGCGTATATAGAGTGTATTCTAAGAAAGGTCCTGAGTGTACCTCTAGTATTTATCCCATTGAAACCAATGGTGGTGCTAAAATGCCTTACTGTATGCATTTTAGCGGAGGATACTCTATTCATGCGGCCTATGAAGTCCCTGGCTATAATGCAAGCCATGGATGTATCCGTGTTTTACCTAGTGCCGCACGGTGGCTCAACGAAGACTTTATAAATGTTGGGACGACTGTGATTGTGAAGCCGTATTGAAGATGATGTTGTTGTTGGGCCAAGGCCCAACCTACGAAATGTAGGTTGGGCCTTGGCCCAACGTTTTTTAGTGACTAGCGTCCCCGCAACTGCCTTAACACATACTGCAAAATGCCACCATGACGATAGTATTGCAGCTCATTCGTGGTATCAATGCGGCACTGAACAGGAAGGGTTTGTAAATGTCCGTTTTCATATTCAATATGGACAGTGAGCTCAACTTGCGGTTGCAGGCTATCGTTGACATCAACATGAATGATTTCATTGCCGGTGAGTTCAAGCGTTTTACGCGTATTTCCTCGGGTAAACTGTAAAGGTAAAATCCCCATGCCGATTAAATTTGAGCGATGAATCCGCTCGAAACTTTCGGCAATCACGGCTTTAATGCCAAGTAGGTAGGGTCCTTTTGCTGCCCAATCCCGAGAAGATCCGGTGCCATATTCTTTTCCTGCAATCACCACTAAAGGGGTTTTTGTAGCTTGATACAGCATGGCCGCATCAAAAATAGATAAAAGCTCATTTGAGGGGAAATGCGTCGTTACTCCGCCTTCATGCCCGGGTGTCATTTCATTATGAATTCTGATGTTGGCAAAGGTCCCGCGCATCATGACCTCATGATTGCCGCGCCTTGCTCCATAAGAGTTAAACTCAGCCTCAGGCACCCCTTTTGAGGTTAAATAACGCCCAGCGGGAGAGGTGAGTTTAATCGAGCCTGCGGGTGAAATATGATCAGTTGTAATCGAATCGCCAAAAATCGCTAAAATACGCGCATCACGTACAGCTTGAATGGGGGAAGGTTTTTCTGCCAAATTCATAAAAAATGGGGGATGTTGAATATAGGTCGATTCTGCATCCCACTGATAGGTTTTATCTTGGCTTGTCTGAATCGATTGCCAGTCTAGGTCACCTTCAAACACATGTGCATATTCATGCGTAAACAAGGATTGAGTAATTTTATGGACTTCAATACTGATTTCCTCATTGCTAGGCCAAATGTCTTTGAGGTAAACAGGCTGTCCTGCTTTATCTTGGCCAATGGGCTCAACCGTTAGATCAATACGGGTATTACCCGCCAAGGCATAAGCCACCACCAAGGGCGGAGAGGCAAGCCAGTTTGCCTGAACCAAGGGATGAATACGTCCTTCAAAATTTCGATTGCCCGATAATACAGCTGAAACAATGAGTTTATTGTCTTGAATGGTTTTAGAAATATCTGGGTGCAAGGGACCTGAATTACCAATGCAGGTGGTGCAGCCATAGCCTACGAGATTAAAACCTAATTGATTGAGATAAGACTGTAAGCCTGCTTTTTCTAGGTAGTCTGTGACCACCTTTGAACCGGGCGCCAGCGAGGTCTTGACCCAGGGTTTACAGCTGAGTCCTTTTTCGACCGCTTTTTTTGCAAGCAGACCTGCGGCCATTAACACATTAGGGTTTGAGGTGTTGGTGCAGCTGGTAATGGCCGCAATCACCACATCACCATGTTGCAATGAAAAAGACTGATGCTCTACTGGATGCACAGCATACGGTGGGGTTTGCTGGGTTTCTTTTAATAAAGCGTTAAACGCGGTAGGCAATGTTGACAAGGTCACTTTATCTTGAGGACGTTTAGGGCCCGCAAGAGATGGCATAACACTAGATAAATCTAAGGTTAATGTATCGGTAAAAATTGGCGCTTCACTGGTCGGTGAGGCCCATAGACCTTGTGCTTTAGCATAAGCCTCAACGAGCTGGATGGTTTGTGTGTCACGACCCGTCAGGGTTAAGTATTTAATGGTTTCTTGATCAATAGGAAAAAACCCACACGTTGCACCATACTCTGGCGCCATGTTTGCAATGGTTGCGCGATCAGCCAGCGCAAGAGAGGGGAGCCCTGGGCCATAAAATTCAACAAACTTACTCACAACCCCTTTGGCTCTAAGCAACTGCGTGATGGTTAGAACCAAATCGGTTGCCGTGACCCCTTCGGGTAATTTTCCAAGTAATTCAACACCAACCACTTCTGGAATCAACATCGAAATGGGCTGGCCTAACATGGCGGCTTCGGCTTCAATCCCGCCTACACCCCATCCTAAGACGCCTAGTGCGTTGATCATAGTGGTATGTGAATCTGTACCGACAACGGTATCAGGATAAGCGTATTGTTTGTTATCAATGGTCGTGTGCCAAATGGTTTTAGCAAGGTATTCTAAATTAACTTGATGACAAATGCCGGTACCCGGTGGTACGACTCGAAAATTATTAAACGCGGTTTGCCCCCATCTTAAGAACGCATAGCGTTCTCGGTTGCGCTCCATTTCTTTTTCGGTATTCAAGGCTAGGGATGTTTTAGATCCGAAATAATCGACCATCACAGAGTGATCAATGACTAAATCAACCACAGATAAAGGAGAAATTTTTTCGGGTTGACCGCCTAATTGCTTCAGCGCATCACGCATGGCGGCTAAATCAACGACCGCAGGGACACCTGTGAAATCTTGCATGAGAACGCGGGTGGGTCGATAGGCGATTTCATGGCTAGATGTTTTGGTTTTCAACCAAGTTTGAATCGCTTCGATATCTTGTGTGGTCACGGTTTTTCCATCTTCAAACCGTAGTAAATTTTCAAGTAAAATTTTAAGGGAGCGCGGGAGCTGATGAATGCCGGGGAAATGGTTTTTTTCAAGGCTTTCAAGGCTAAAATAGTGATAGCTTGTGCCGTCTACGTTTAAGGTTTGCAGTGTTTGAAGTGAGTCCTTCCCGATACGCATAGTCTATAGGCTCCGTTAAAATACGATAGCTGCATATCGTATCAAAAACGGAATGAATCAACCAGTGATTCCCTCAACAATGACTCGCGTGCCTTTGAGTCCGCCTTCACCGGGAAGCTCAACAAACTCTTCATTTAACCATTGGGCATCTTGGCTAAATAAGCGGATGCACCCATGACTTGCACGATACCCTGGTAAATCATCACTGCCATGTAATGCATATCCACGAAAAAAATGCATACAATAAGGCATTTCTGCACCACCGCTTTCACCATCGAAACGTCGAGGAAATGCCGTAGAAATACAAGTTTCATCTTGTTTGCGGATGACTCTAAAAAATCCAGAAGGACTTTCACATCCACCCGGTGCAGAGCAACTCGCGCCCATGCCAGAAGAAATAGGCCCCCACCAAATTAACTCTCCTTTGTCATCATAGGCAGCCCAGGCAAGAAGTCTTTGATTAACATAAATTGTTTTTTCGCCAGGGGCTTCAATGTATCTTGGAAAGGGGGAAAAATCATACATGCTCATGCCTTCTAATTGCTTAGGAATGGCAAGAATCATGCCGCGTTTTAAATAGACGTTCATTCTATTGACCCGCATGATAATATCTTGTACTTCTTGATCGGGAAAAAGAGAGTCCCAAGTCTCTCCATCCTTGACGGTCATACAAAAATAATCGACTTCATGACATAATGATTCACTATATCTCGGCTGTGGAAACGCTTCCAAGCTGACAAGCAAACAGATGCAAATGAATATTGATTGAACTTTCATGATGAAATCAATCTGTCATGGGTATATTGATGTTGGCGTTTAAATTGAGAAAAACTTTAATCCCAATTCAGAGTAAAAACATGCAGTATGGATGATTGGCAGCATTCCATGCTTGTAGCTGAAGGATCCCCTCGTAGTTGCAGGAGATCCCTCGCTTCGCTCGGGATGACCTACACGTTTTGCGTAAGTCCTAATGAAATTATGTTACAATGTGCCGTATAATTTTCCACTAAAGGTGTCATATGCCTACAAAATCTGAATTGACTAGCTTAGAAACAGTGATCAATCGACTGATTCGCTATGTAAAAAGAAGCAATAAGTATAAGGACAACCCTGCATTGATAACCGCCCTCACGCCATCAGAGGAAAAGCTTTTCATTGCTGAAGGAAAAACACTTGAACATTTATTTGATGATTATCTTGCAAAGCATCTTTCAATAACGGAAATAGAAATGAAGACCCTCTGCAAGGATTTCATGCGGTCTTCAGGGGGTACCCTTGAGCCATTATCACTTGAAGTGATGGGTGCGGTTGCAGATTATCTACCTGCTAAAGACGAAGGGAGACTATCCGCTTCATCCACAAGACACCATGGTCTTTTTGCTAGAACCGCAAACGTACGTCACCTGTTAACTTGCGTGGTCCAGGCTGATTTAGATGGCTTGAAGGCACTCGTTGCTAAAAACCCAGGATCTATTTTTGAAAAAGCACGCCATATCACCACCCCTGCAGGTGATACTTATCATAAACTCTCCACCTTCCAAGCCATGACATTTATCTGTGATGGAGATATGAAACGTCAAATCATGGGGATGGTGATGCCTTACATGACAGCAGAGATGGGAAGGCTTCAGCAAATTCAATATGATGAAATCGACAGCGGCGGCGCTGATTTAGTGAAATTAGACCGAGACCCAACGACATTGCCTTTCTCAGAAATCAAATCATGGATAGACCGCACGACATTTCCTGAGACCCCATTATCGATTCCTCTACTTGAAAATAAAGATGGACTAATTTTTTACAATGATGGGCTATATTATGCTAATCAAGCTTTGCTACAGGTAACTCTGCTTAACGTTGATAAAGAAGCCTTGGCACAATTGAAACCCTTATTCACTCAAATGATAGATAACTCAGCACGTCGTTCGAGTGACTGCGATCATCAATTGATAGCACAACTTATCAAACACCCAGAAACGAATAAGCCTCTAACGCTTTCTCGCAAGGGCATTCGGTACGTTCGTGAAGACATCTCTTATCACGACCATCGCATTGAGTTTAGACTACCTACCGTCTACCGACGCTATTTTCAGTTGATTGCTCAAGCGCTCGTTGATGACAATTGGGGGCCTGTCGACCAATTTTGGCTCAATGAGATGAATAGAGCACAAAAAGAGGTCTTATGGCTTTTACAGAGATTTTGCGAGCCTAATAGGCCGTTTTACCCGCTTCCAGATTTTAATGCTTCACCTTTCGTACGAAGCTTTGCGATTACAAACTGGAGGAGGGACGGGGAGCTTGAATTAGTTTTCTCCGAAGGTCGTTTTAGCGCAGGTTTTGGGGATTCTTTGGTTTCTATATATAAAAACGTGGGCCCGTGCGCGCGCTGCCGTTGGCGGCTCGGGCGCGGCGGGCCGCGGGCCGATTTTGCCGCGTCACTGCGGCTGATTGAAGATGGAAAGGCAAATGTTCTCGAACTTAATGCGGAAGACTTGCTTCAACCCGGCGCGCCTGGGGCGACATCTTAATCTGCTTTAAGTCAAAAAAGCACTGAGCCTGTAATCCAGCAACCTAGCTGTCGTATCTGCCCCCCCCCTCTCAATGGGGGGGCGAACACATTGAGAACGTTGATTGGCTGCAAAAATACCATTTGGGCTTTTTTTAGAACTTAATTTGAGGTATACTACTTCATCAAGCGATGAAGGCGGACCACATGCAATTAGGCCCTTACGACCATCCCAGAGAACTTTTACACGCATTGAAAAATCTAGGCATGGGCTTGATAAAAACCATTGGCGCTAGTTTGATGTTAATCATGTTGGCCCTCATGCTTATTCCTGTGCTTTTATTAAAATGCGTATTTTATAAAGAGAGTAGGGGCGGGGGAATCAAGAGCATGTTGATCCTCCATTTTTATTATCCATTTTTGCTTCTATTGCTTAAATTATATGGTGGACTAAAGGGCCTTACTGAACTTTTTTTTATTCCCGTTCGCTGTCTCGTCAGCGTGTTTTATCATATCGCTCGATCAGTTAAGAAAAACTTTTTCTTATTTCAAGTTGTCACTGATTCGGAAAAAAATGACTTGGTTCCAGATGAAGCATCTGATTATACAGTAAGAGCAATTCAATTAAACGACATTGATTACTTTGATTATATTGAAACCTTCTTATATAACGCGATGAACTCGTTTCTGCCCCCTGATCCGAACGCAGACGTGTTGAATTTTTTTGGTCAAGCGGTGACTCTTTCATTACAAAAAATTCGAGATCAATTTAAACACGAATTTTCTGAAACCAGTTTAGATAAACTTTTTTCAGCCTATCGCTCATTTAAAGCCATCTTATCTGATTTAAAATCAATGCTGCTGGGAGTAAGAGATGGTTTACTAGGATTAGTGATAGTTGTGTTCATACTCTGCCAGTATCCATTTAATGTGTTGCTCGCGTGTTTTTCGTGTAAAAGCAAAGACCAATTCTTCCGAAAATTTGAAAAAATAAATGCTGTTTTTTTGGATACCTTGGTTCTAGCGTCTTACTTTTGTTTTCGAGGGTTCGCAAGGTTAAGTTATATTTTACTGATTCCCTATAAGCTATTAGCCATCGTAGGGGAAAAACTAGATCAATGTGTGAAAAAACTCTGGAATAAGTTATGCAGTTGGAATAAATTAGATGACCTCATTGATGATGAGTTAGAGGTTTCGCCGGAGATAAGTTCATTAGACGCTGAAGAGACGCTAAATCCACTGTTTTCTTTAAGTCGAAAACAATGGGTTGCGTCTATTTTGGATGATGATGATGCGGAGTTCTTCGTTCATCCCGTCAATAGATCCGCGGGAATCCGGCCAAAGAATGAGCATTGTTCCAAAAGCCACGTCATCCCGAGCGAAGCGAGGGATCTCTTGATGCGGCACTGTGCCACTTTGAAGGAGATCCCTCGCTTCGCTCGGGATGACGATCCGCACTTGGCATAGCATACAAAGCCATGCCTATTTTTTGGCCCGATTCCCGTGAGTATATATCGAGTTTGCATTGACCATGCGCAACAACCAGGAGTAAACATGTTACAGGAATGTATTTCTTTTTTTTTAACCATTGACCAACACTTATTAACTTTCGTTTCGTCTTACGGTTCTTGGGCCTATCTATTATTATTTCTGATTATTTTTTGTGAAACAGGTCTTGTGGTTACGCCATTTTTACCGGGCGACTCCTTGTTGTTTGTTGCGGGTAATTTAGCCGCGCAAACTCATGTGATGCAAGTAAACCTTCTGTTCTTGTTACTGGTGGTGGCTTCATTTTTAGGCAATCAACTCAATTATCAAATCGGTCATTTTTTAGGTCCTCGTGTGTTTCGTTTTCAACAGAGTTGGTTGCTGAATCAACGTCATCTCCGTGAAGCGCATGCTTTTTATGAAAAATATGGAAAAACAACGATTATTCTCGCTAGATTCCTACCCATTATTAGAACATTTGCGCCTTTTGTTGCGGGCATTGCTAAAATGGATATTCGAATATTTACACTCTATAACTTATTGAGTGCCTGTATATGGATTGGGAGCGTACTGTTTGCTGGATATTATTTAGGGCATTTTGCTTACGTCCAAGCCCATTTTATTGTTTTAATTTATGGCATTGTGGTGATTTCACTCCTGCCTAGTTTATGGATATGGGTTCGTTCATCCTTGTGTTGTCGCAAAAGCATCGATGGAGCAAGGTGAGGTGCGCAGCATCTTATTCATCGGTATTGCAATTCTATTGGGTGCTTTAGTCGCACTGATTGCTGCAGGTTTTCTTTTAGGTGTGCAAGCAACGGATCTCTGGTTACATCGATTCTTGCTTGCTCATGGGCACCCTGTAATCCTTGAACTCATCATCACGTGTATGTTGGTTTTTTTTGCATGGTTCTTGGTCCATCGATTTGCACCTGAAGCCGCCGGAAGCGGCGTGCAAGAAATGAAGCGCACGTTTATGCAAGACACCCCCGATCGTTGGTGGCGGGTGATGCCCGTTAAACTCATCGGCGGTATTGCAGCATTAAGCGCACAACTGCTATTAGGGCGAGAAGGCCCGACGGTGCAGTTAGGTGGCAATATTGGTATGATTTTATCAGATGTATTTAAACTCTCAAAAGAGAATCGAAACCTGTTAATTGCCGCAGGGGGCGCTGCGGGCCTTGCCGCAGCGTTTAATGCGCCTGTTGCGGGCGTTTTATTTATTTTTGAAGAAATGAAACCTTATTTTACTTTAACATGGAAACATCTCTGTATTGTGAGCATCACTGCTGTGGCATCTAGCTTGGTCTTACACCAACTGATTGGCAATCATCCTATGATAACAGGCGCCATTTTTGAGTATTCAGGATGGCGTTCGCTAGGGGGCTTTTGTCTATTTGGGGTATTTATTGGCTTATTAGGATGGGGCTTTAATCTTTTTTTTATGCATACCCTTAATCGATTAAATACATTTAAAACGGCTCAACACTTGGTCTTTTTATTTTTAGTGAGTTTATTAGTCGGTTGGTTAGCCATTTATTTCCCTTATTTGGTAGGGGAGGGCTACACCTTGATTCAGCTCGGGTTATCAACAGCTTTACCGCTACAACTGATTGCGATGTTAATGATAGGTCGATTGCTATTAGGGTGCTTTTCTTATGGGTTACGCATTCCTGGGGGCATTTTTTCACCTTTACTGGCTTTAGGCTTTTTGGCAGGCCTTTTTTGGTGCCAGCTATTACATGTCTCCCCCCTAGACACAAAAGCGTATGTAATTGTGGGTATGGCTGCTCTATTTGCAGCTGTGGTGCGCTCACCATTGACGGCCGTGATATTGTTGACTGAGATGACGCAAAATATGGCTTTATTTATCCCGATGTTAATCACTTGTTTTATTGCCTCTGCTTTTGTGAATTGGGTGGGAAATCCACCGATTTATGATCAGTTATTGCGATTAAACGCAGGAATACCTCACATCGAATCGTAGCCTGGATGTATTTGGAGTCATCGCTCCATCACTCAAGGTGCGATAACACCAAATCCCAAATTGATTTTGAAAGATTCACTGGCTCCCCACTTGATGGGCAATGTAAAAACCCAATGTCAGGAAAACTATTGTTCTCCAGAAATGCAAAAGGTTGTGTATGCCAGGGTCGAGAGACGTCTAAACAAATAAAATCAATGGCGCTCACCGCAATACCGAGTGCAAGATGGATTTTTTCAAAAAGAGCGATGTTTTCTTGACACACGCTATCCGTGACATTCATCACTTCCGCCCCATTACTACACGTGGTTTTTTGGGTTAAATAGACTGTTTTTCCTTTATCTAATCGTGTACTCAACTCAAGTGCTTGCGTGGCTAGGTAATGAATAAGGGGAGCTTCTTTTTTGATTTGATATAATGCAAATCCTGCTTGTTTTACCTCTCCTCTTAATGGATTACGATTAAACGCATCTATGAGTTTTTCTACAGTAGCGACGCCATCACCCACAATAAAAGGGCGCGTGCGTTTTGCACACGCTAAAAATTGATCGCCAACCACCATCATTCTATGCACATCACCTGGAATATAACGCTCAACAATGAGTCTACAATCAACCTTTTTGGCAACATCAATTGCTTTTCTGAGTGCCGTTACCGTCTCAATCTTCAGGGTCACATGATGCGTCAGGCTTGAGGCTGCCGGTTTAACCACCAAAGGAAAGCCCAGTTTCTTTCCATAGTATAGAGCTTGTTGTTTAGAAAAAAATAACCGGCCTTCAGGGTAAGGCAATTGATGTTGAGACAAGATTTTTTTAAACCGCTGTTTATCATCATAGATTGCGGGATCCTTAAAAGCCTTAACCTGTTTATGGAGTAAGCTGGTGGGTGAATAATGAAAATAATGGTTTTTGCCTTTATAAATTAATAAAAAACTCAATAAGGTACATCCCTCTAGTGAAAAGCTATAGAGCGTCAACCCTCTTTGTTTTGCTTCATTCCAGAGCAACTGGATGCGATTCACCATGGTGCTGGGCAAGGTGTCATGCATCTGAATTTTATTGATTTTTTTTAAGAACCGAATGGTGAGCACCAAATATCGGTCGGTTAAATAGAAGGATCGCTTGAGTAATAATAGTGAGTTTATCCATGAAAAGGGCCTACTGATATAAGCTTGGAGGATGCTATTGAGTTTGTCCTGTGCGTGATTGGGTGTTTCGGGGTAGCAATCGGGGCAGTGGGGAAGAGACATTGGGGATCCTAGTATTTCTAATTTTATTTACGCTCGAATACCCCCTCTCCCGCGCTAGAAAGTTGAATATCATGTTGATGTTTTTCGCGGGGGAGGGTTGGGGAGGGGGCAATACTCAGTGTACCCCCTCCCTAACCCTCCCCCGCGTTCAGCATAGTCGTCTTTCAAAAGTTTGTCGCGCGGGAGAGGGGACTGATCTGAGTCAACCTGACTTTAATGTTTCTGACTTTAACATACTTGCTAAAATTAAATACTCATCTGCCCGCATCGCGACCACATCAACAATCTCACCAATCTGTTGCTGTGAAGTGGGAGATAAAATCGGCATGCCTGGTAAAAGCGGACGTGTTGTAGAGATCACCGAGGTCACCAGCTCATATTTATTTACGCCACGAAAATGCATTCGCGCAATAATTTCCTGCCCTTTATAACACCCCTTATTAAAACTAATATGCTCAGTTTTATCTAAGTTTAATCGTTGGGCTAAAAATTGCCCCGAAGTTTCAGGATAAATAAAAACAGCCTGCTGACTCAATAGCATTTGATGCCATGATGCTTCTGGTAAAGCAGGCAGGTCTTTAAACCATGTTGGCTCTTGCTCATACATCAGGATATAACAATCTGGTAAAACCGAGTAACAAGCTACTTCGGGTGTCGTTTGCAGCTGGAAGCGCTCTGTAGGTAATGTAAAGGGAAGCGAAACAGATGAGCTCGCAGGGAAAAATAACCCCATGCATTTGATTGAGGGCGAGACCTCAAGCGTGACTCTTGATAATTTTGCCGCCATAGCCAGACTTTTTTGGATCAGTTTGTGTAATGCGCCAGAATAGATCAAAAACACGTCGTTCCATTCAACCACATCCATAACAGCGACAACTCGTCCTTTTAAATCACAGAGCGCTCCTGGGCGCATGTGGTTGGGTGAAACCAGCCTGGTATCACAGGTCAGTTGGCCCTGTAAAAAAGGTTTAGACTGAGCGCCTGCGACCTTAAGGCACTGCAAACTGGCTAACGGAAATAGATGGGGGCTGGTCATGTTTGTCCCTTTATGTTTGAAGTCACGTCCCTAAAATTTTTCTATACTCCGAACTGTCGCCTCTCCCGCGCGCGGAACGCTTATAAAACTCATATACTGAACGCGGGGGGGGGTTAGGGTGGGGGTATTCGAGCGCAATCCACTCGATGATCCGACGCCAAAAAAGTATACACGGTTGGCAATACAAACAATGTAAACATTGTTCCCACTAAAAGTCCACTGGCAATGACTACACCGATGTCAAAGCGACTTTCTGCACCTGCACCTGAGGCAATGAGGAGCGGGACAACCCCTAATACCATGGCGGCAGTCGTCATGAGTATGGGGCGCAAACGAATGCTGGCCGCTTCTTCAACGGCTTCTCTTTTACTTAAGTGCTTGGTTTGTTGTAAGTGGTTTGCAAAATCGACAATCAATATACCATGTTTGCTAATCAATCCTATCAAGGTGATTAAACCGATTTGCGTATAAATATTAATACTTGCTAGGCCTAAGTTAAGGGGGATGAGTGCCCCACAAATGGAAAGGGGGACTGAAATTAAAATAATCAGTGGATCTCTATAGCTCTCGTATTGAGCAGCAAGCACTAAAAAAATCACAATCACGGCAAGAAAAAAAGCATAAATCAAGGCATTGCCCTCTTGAACAAACTGTCGCGATTGCCCGGCAAAATCATAGCTAAACCCTTTGGGTAAAGCGTCTTTAGCCAGAGAGGTTAAATAGGTCAATCCTTCTCCTAAGGTATGTCCTGGCATCATCACCGCTTGAATGGTAGCCGCGTTCATTTGTTGAAAATGCGTGAGGGCATTGGGTAAGACTTTTTCTACAGGGGTGACAAAGGTAGACATCGGAATCATTTGACCATGTTTGGTCTGAACATATATTTCTTCGAGTGCATGTGGGGTGGCACGAAAGCGACGCTCGAGCTGGGGAATCACTTGGTAACTGCGACCCTTTAAATTAAAATAATTCACATAGTTTTCAGATAGCGCACCTGCAAGATTACTACCAATTTTCTGCATATCAAGACCTAAATCGGCGGCTTTTGAGCGTTGAATCGTCAATGAAATTTGCGGTTGATTGAATTTAAGGCTGTTATCAGAAAAAATAAATAAGCCACTTTTTCTCGCTTGATTTAAGAGATCATAAGACACTTGATACAGCGTTTGAAAATCACTGGTGGTTTTAATCACGAATTGAATAGGGGTACCAGTCCCGCCGCCAGGCAAAGAGGGTGGAATGATCGCGTAAGACGTGAGGCCCGCTATAGAATCTAGTTTTGCTTGTAATGGTGCTTTTAATTTAAATTGCGAGCGCTTTCTTTCGCCCCAGGGCTTAAGCACAATTCCCGATAGCGGTTGGTTAGCGTTGATAATAAAATAATGCCCTGTTTCAGGAAAGCTGGTATAAATTTTCTTAAATGCGTTCGTGTAGGTTTCTATGTAATTTAAAGTCGCATATTGAGGGGGGGTAGAGGCGACAATGAAAAAGCCTTGATCTTCTTCGGGCGCAGTTTCTTTAGGTGTTTGTGTATAAAGATAGGGAAGAACAATTAAAATGACGGCAACCAATAAGACCACAATATCACGCTCGTTTAAAAGAGCGTGTAAAGACTGTTTGTAATGCTCCCGCGTGTTATCAAAAAAACGGTCGATTCTGTGCATAAAAGGAGATACGGTGGTGTGCGGCTTTAATAATTGAGAACACATCATCGGGCTCAACGTTAACGCAATAATGCCTGAAATCAAAACCGTACTCGCAAGCGTAAAGGCAAATTCTTTAAATAAAGCACCGGTTAACCCTTGCATAAAGCCAATGGGCGCGTAAACCGCAGCAAGGGTAATCGTCATGGCAATCACCGGAATCGTAATTTCTTGCGCGCCTTGTAGGGCCGCGTCATAGGGCGTCATCCCCTCTTCAATGTGTCGATGGATATTTTCAACCACTACAATGGCATCATCCACCACCAAGCCAATGGCGAGGACAAACGCCAATAAGGTTAATAGGTTGATGGAGTACCCCAAAAAATGCATCAGCGTACACACGCCAATGAGCGACAACGGAATGGTCACAACAGGAATCATCACCGAGCGAGGGGATCCTAAAAATAGAAAAATTACCGCAATCACAATGAGCGTTGCTTCAACAATGGTTTGTAATACCTCTTTAATTGAAGCGCGAATAAACTCAGTAGCGTCATAGACAATGGTCCCAATCAACGAAGGCGGAAAGCCTTGCGTAATGGCGGGAAAGGCGGCGCGCACTGCGGCAATCACCGTGAGTGGATTAGCAGATGGCGTAGGCGTAATCGCTAAAAAAACGGCTTTTTTTCCATTAAAACTCACCGAGGTATCGTAATTTTGCGACCCAAGAAAGATGTTTGCTACCTCGCCCAGGTGAACCCTGTTATTTCCGTCACTGCGAATAATCAGTTGTTTAAACGCCTCAGGATCTTTTAAATCTGTTTCTGCAGACAGATTAATCGCGACATACTCGCCTTTTGAGTTTCCCGCAGCTGTTAAAAAATTATTATTGGCCAAGAGCGTGGAGACGTCAGCAGGGGTGACGTGAAATGCCGCCATTTTAATGGGGTTTAGGAAAATACGCATGGCGTAAGAAGCCCCACCGAGTAATTGCGCTTGCGCAACGCCATCCACGGTTTGTAATTGAGGTTGCACCACACGGGTTGCGTAATCTGTGATTTGTTGAGGGGTCATGTCGTGACTATCTAAGCTGATATACATCAAGGGGGTTGAGACATCGGAGCTTTTGAGAATAACCGGGCGTTGTGCTTGGGGGGGAAGCTGATTCAACGTTTGCTGAACTTTACTCATCACATCAGTAAAGGCAACCTGTGGGTCAAAGTTGAGTTTAATGGTTAAAGTAATGGTACTCACGCCTTGCGTGCTAGAAGACACCATGTAATCAATCCCTTCAGCACTGGCAACAGCTGCCTCAAGCGGGGTGGTGATAAAGCCTGCAATTAAATCAGGATCAGCACCCGGATATGCGGTCATGACCGTGATCACGGTGTTATCGAGTTTCGGGAATTGTCTGACTTGTAATTGCGTAAATGAATATAAACCAAATAGCAAAATTAATAAGCTAACGACTGACGATAAAACCGGCCGTTTAATAAATACATGAGTCATAGACATCGTCTAATGCCCCATCTGATCAAAATTAGACTCACTTTTGAGTTGAATCTCATTATTGATGACGACCCGCATCTCATTTTGCAGCTTTAATTCACCCGCACCGACCACCAAATCACCGGCTTTTAAACCTGATACAATCACCGTTTCATTCCCTTCTTGATCGCCCGTTTGCACAAACACGCGTTTCACTTGATAAAGCGCTAAGCCTTGTTTGGTTTTTTCATGTGTTTTTAAGGGGCTAAGTAAATATACCGCGTTGCCATATAAGCTAAACGAAATCGCGGTGGTCGGAACAACCAACACGTGCTCTAAAGGCGGTAACGTGACCGCAGCAGATGCAAACATGCCGGGTAAAATTGCGAACTGTTGAGGAGAGGTGTCTGTCGTGGGCACAGGCTTGCAACTCACTAGGGTATAGAGCGATCCTGCCGGTTTTTCAATATCAAGGGAAGGATGTACCTTGTTAGGCAGTTGCTTTAATGCATCGGTAAGGCAATTAGGGAGCTGAGCCTGAATTTCAATGTTATGCGTATCGGTGTCAGATTTAGGATTAATCGCAATGATTTTACTGACAAATCTTAACTTAGGGTACCCTTGTAGCTTTAACAATATCGGCTGATTAAGATACAGTTGTTTATCGTATTGTTCGGGTAAAAAGAAATTAAAATGCAAAGGATCTAAGGCCTGTAAGGTCACAATATGCGTTTGCCCAGCGGTGACATATTGACCAAGGCTCACTTGGCGAATACCCAGTTGGCCTGCAAAAGGAGCTGTAATATGTTTATGGAGAATTTCTGTCTTAACGGTTTCAACACTCGCATCAGCTTGTTCTAATGCCGCTTTAGCTTCGTCTATACTAGAACTTGAAGTGGCGTTATGTTTAATGAGCACATCAAGGCGTTTGAAATTTAATTTTCGCAAACTTAGTTCTGCTTGATTGGATTTCAAGGTGCTTTGCTCAATGGCATCATCAAGATCAATCAGGGGTGCGTTTTCTTTAACGGATTGTCCGGAATCGAAATGAACCTTGACTACGTTACCCGAGACTTGGGAGGTGATATCAACCCCACGAATCGCCACAAAGTTGCCTACGGAGTTCAAATAAGGTTGCCATTTTTTTTCTTTAACCAAGACAGAAGAAACCGTCACAGGTGGGGGTTCATAGTGGGATAAAAAATATTGCATCAGGGTATGCTTGACCAAGTTAAATAAAATAAGCAGACCCCAAAAAACGAAAAACCCAACAAGCAGTCTCTTGGAGCGCTTAGCAAACATATGATGATCCTGCAACTAAAAGATGGATAGAATGGTACGATAAGCAGTCAGTAAATACAAAATATTTTTACGCTCGAATCCCCCGTCCGGTTAATGGGTTTTATAAACGTTTTGCGCGGTAGGCGAAGCTCCGTTTTTGTTTTTTTTGTATAGATATCAAAATAATATTTTAGCGCTTCTGCAGCGAGTTGCGGATCTTCCCCATCATCTAACTCAATGCCATAGCACTCAAATGGTTTCTCAGCTAAATTATTTTTATCTGATAAGAACTCTCAAGCGTCGGCTTATAAAATGAGAATATAATGCTCTGCATGTCTTTGGGAACCAGATGCCTAGGAATTAAGTTATCATTTTTAGGCATATACGTCATCCATTAAGATAATTGCATGATTATACATCATGAAGGCGCGTGGAAAAGAAATTTTCTTGATTATTTTTAAATCTCCGTTATTATTTACTGGTCAAGTTCTTTCAAAAATTGAGGAGACAATCGTGCGGATATTCGGTTATGCAATGGTATTAGCTTGTGCTTTATTTAATCAGGCTTTTGCAGGGGAAATGAATTATCATGGATATAGTCCTACTCCTTCGCAATCGTCTAGTCTGACAGAAGCTCCAACAGACGTGAAGCCTAAAATATTTGGAAATTGTTATGTAGAAATTGTGAACGATTCATTTAGCCATGTCACCGTTTATGGTCGCTATGATGATGGTGTACCGTTGGTTCCTTTTGATGTATATAGTTATGAATATTCTCATTGGATCGATATGTTTTATAATGGCTATTGTCATTCCGGAATGTACTTATCTGTCGTGACGTTTAGCGGCTACACCATATTTTCTGGTTATGTCTTTACAGGTAGTACGATTCATATTGTTCCTTCAATGGGAAATAAATTTAAAGTTGAGATTAATAAAGCCGAACCGGGTGAAGTGAAAAAATAGAACAAAAAGTGTTAGCGGCAGAGAAATCCGAGCCGCGACCGTCAGGGAGCGGAAGTTTTAAACTTCCGCTCCCTGACGGTCGCGGCTCGGATTTATTTTGTATTCGCAAAGACGATTAAGGGAGCCCCCATGTCACAAGCCTTATCTGAATTTGACCCCGCATTATGGAATGCATTGTCTCTTGAGCTCAATCGCCAAGAAGAACACATTGAGCTGATTGCCTCAGAAAACTATGTGACTCAACGGGTGCTTCAGGCACAAGGCTCTGTTTTAACCAACAAATACGCAGAAGGCTACCCTGGTAAGCGTTATTATGGCGGTTGTGAGTTTGTTGATATAGCTGAAAAGCTAGCCATAGACCGAGCTAAACAACTCTTTCAAGCCGATTATGTGAATGTACAGCCGCATTCTGGGGCGTCTGCGAATGCGGCTGCCATGATGGCTTTGATTCAGCCGGGTGATACCATTTTAGGGATGGCGTTGTCTCATGGGGGACACTTAACGCATGGGAGTCCTGTTAATTTTTCAGGTAAGCTCTATCACGCGGTTTCTTATGGGGTGCGTCCTGATACAGGTTTGGTTGATTATCATGAAATTGAGTCGTTAGCTAAACTGCACCGGCCTCAACTCATCATTGCAGGGTTTTCAGCCTATTCTCGTCAATTGGATTGGAAGCGGTTTCGTGACATTGCGGATCTTGTCGGCGCTTATTTATTGGTTGACATGGCGCATGTGGCGGGGCTTGTGGCCGTCGGGTTATATCCTTCGCCACTGCCGTATGCAGATGTCGTGACCACCACCACTCATAAAACCTTAAGAGGCCCGCGGGGTGGGATGATCTTAGCCAAACACAATGAAGAAATTGAGCGAAAAATGAATTCTAGTGTGTTTCCGGGCTGCCAAGGGGGCCCGCTCATGCATGTGATTGCGGCCAAAGCAGTTGCTTTTGAAGAAGCATTAAAACCTGATTTTAAAATCTATCAACAGCAAGTTTTAAAAAATGCGCAGGTATTAGCTGAAAGCATTCAAAATAAAGGGTATGATATTGTCTCTGGTGGCACTGAAAACCACCTGATGGTTGTTGATTTACGCAAGAAAAATTTAACCGGTAAACTTGCTGATGCGGTTTTACATCAAGCGCATATGACGGTCAATAAAAATACCGTGCCAGATGATCCTCAGTCGCCGTTTGTGACCAGCGGATTAAGACTAGGCACACCCGCTGCAACCACACGCGGGTTTAAAGAACATGAAATGCAACTCATCGCAACTTGGATGGATGAAGTGTTAGAAAACCATGACAATCCTGCGGTGATTGAGCGGGTTAGGCAAGAGGTTTTGTCGTTGTGTAAACAGTTTCCGGTGTACCCCGTGCGCTAAAAGTGTGTTGGGCCAGGGCCCAACAAAATTCACCATAAAATAGGGTTTCCCCAGTGCAAAAAAAAGAAATTAAAGCAAAACAGCGCGCAAGACAATTAGCCGTACAGTCTTTATATCAATGGAGTATGACTCAACAGCCTGTTGAAGAGATAGAAGCACAATTTTTTAGCATGAATGACATGGAAAAAATTGATGGTCCTTATTTTTCCGAGTTATTGCGCGGGATACTTCTACACTTAGATGAGATTGATACTGCGTTTACGCCTTTTTTAGATCGCCCGATTAACGAATTACAACCCGTCGAGCTGAGTGTTTTGCGTGTAGCAGGGTATGAACTGATGTTTTCTCTTGAGACGCCTTATCGTATCATTTTAGATGAGTCTGTGAATTTAGCTAAAACGTTTGGCGCACAAGATGGTTATCGCTATGTAAATGGCGTGTTAAACCAACTTGCAAAAGTCGTGCGCCAGGTTGAAATCTCAATGCATCATGGATGAGTTTGAATTAATCGAACATTTTTTTAATGTCCAGCAGGTCAAGCGGCCAGAAGTTCAGTTAGGCATAGGCGATGACTGTAGCGTATTGTCTATTCCACCCGACATGGATTTACTGGTCAGCACCGATACCTTGGTGTCCGGAGTTCATTTTTTGCCAGACTGGGACCCAGGTGATATTGCTTATAAAGCCGTGATGGTCAACATCAGTGATTGTATTGCGATGGGCGGAAAACCCTTTGCAATCACGCTAGCCTTAACCTTAACAGATCACTCAACACCTTGGTTAAGTGCGTTCTCTCAAGGCTTACATGAAGCCTTACATCGCTATGATATTGCATTGGTCGGTGGCGATACGACCCGTGGTCCTTTATCAATCACCATCACGATACATGGGTTAGTACCTAAAGGACGGGCAGTGACACGTGCTCATGCGCAAGTGGGCGACAGAATTTATGTGAGCGGTTATCTAGGGTTGGCTGCTTTTGCCGTGGCTGCTTTTGAAACGCCTGCAACGAAGTCTCAATTTGAGGCCAGTGATTATGTTCGCTATACAAGAGCCGAGTTGCTGTCTACTGCTGAAGAGCAATTGAGCGATCATGCCCTAATGAAGCGTCACCTACATTATCCGCTACCGCGTACTGACTGGCGTGATATACTCTCTCGCTTTGCAACCTCAGCGATTGATATATCTGATGGCTTGTCCATTGATTTAAGCCATCTATGCACCCAAAGCAAATTAGGCGCACATTTACGTTTAATCGATATACCGGTTCATCCCTTACTCGCTCAATACACCCCAAAAGGCTTACAGTATGCTTTAGAAGGTGGGGATGATTATGAATTATGTTTTACGATTCCAGCGCAGAAAGAGCAAGATTTTCTTGAAGTTGTTCGTTTAGAGCAGATGAATTGCTATTGTATAGGTGTGATGGAAAAAGAAGCGGGGATTCGGGCGACAGATTTACAGGGGAATGAGGTAGAGTTAACGCCAAGAGGGTATCAGCATTTTTTTAGTGCTGGGTAACGTGCATATACTCGGATCTGTTCCCTCTCCCGCGCTAGAAACGGTTATAAGATCTCTATGCTGAACGCGGGGGAGGGTTAGGGAGGGGGTATTCGAGTATAAAAGATGACAATAATGCGCAAGGATGACCATGAAAAATAAATCAAAACGACTACAACTCGCCACGCGCGATCCGGCCTGTCTTGTTGCTTTCGGCTTCGGCAGTGGCCTCATGCCATTTGCACCCGGCACTTTCGGAACCCTTGCGGCCATTCCATTTTACTTATGTTTTGCGTCTTTACCTCCAATCGCTTATCTCACCCTGATTTTAATTGCTTTTTTAGCAGGCATTTGGCTTTGTGACAGAGCGAGCAAAAAAATAGGAGGACATGATCACCCCAGTATTGTATGGGATGAATTCGTAGGATTATGGTTGACCCTCTTTTTAGCGCCGCCTGGCTGGATTTGGATAGCTTTGGGTTTTATTTTATTTAGAGTGTTTGATATTTTTAAATTCTCCTGGATTGGTAAAATTGATCGCCACATCGGTGGTGGACTAGGGATTATGTTAGATGATATGGTGGCTGGGATGTTGGCTTGGGTTTGTCTGCAGGTCATTGCACTAGGAGCGCATCAATGGTTATAACGCATAAATCATTTATCAGTGTATTGCTAACACTCAGTATTGTCTTCCTCACGATTTATGTGGTGCATCATTTTATTCCCTCTATGGTTTGGGCGGGAATTATTACCATTGCGACCTATCCCCTTTATACACGCTGGAAAGTGTTATTTGGTAGATTTGAGAATACATCAGCTTTTATTTTTACATTTTTATTGTCGTTGTTATTTATTTTACCGTTCAGTTGGCTACTCACCTTACTGGTGAAAGAAATCCAAGTTTTTATAAATTACACTCAAACCCTAAATCGAGAGGGTGGAAACGCCCCCTATTTTTTTCAGCATATCCCTGTTGCCGGCAATTATTTAGTGTCTTACTGGGATGAGCATATTGGTCAGCCTGGCTATTTGGTCCATTTAGTCTCCGGTTTGGGGAGCACGCTCTCACCGATGAGTTACTACCTCAAACAAATCGGGGTGGTCTTGGCCCATCGGAGTATCCAAGTTGGATTCACGGTATTAACCCTGTTTTTCTTTTACCGAGATGGTGATCGATTATTTCAATATATCAACGAAATCGGCCAATCTTGCTTAAACGAGCGCTGGTCTAAATATGTCGACAGGTTACCCTCTACCTTAAGATCGACCGTCAATGGCACCATTTTAGTCGGTTTAGGTGTCGGCGTGTGTATGGGCATTTGTTATCAGCTCTTGCATTTTCCAACCCCCACCTTAACAGGGTTCATTACAGCCTTTGCTGCGATGGTTCCTTTTCTGGTCCCCCTTGTTTTTTTGATTGTCGCCCTTATATTCATCATGTCTGGCAATGTTTTGGCTGCCGTGATTGTTTTAGTGTGGGGCACCATTGTGATGTTTGTGGCTGATCACTTTATTAAGCCCTCACTCATCGGTGGCGCCATCCAATTGCCTTTTTTAGCCGTTTTATTTGGTATATTAGGCGGATTAGAAACATTGGGATTTTTAGGGTTATTTGTAGGCCCTATCATTTTGGTTTTATTTATCACGCTGTGTCAGGAATTAAAAGGTTTAAAGCACCATCGTTAAGGAGTAAGCAACGCCATGAGTAAAACTTGGGTCACAAAAACGAGAGATTTATTGCTTGCTGAAGAAATCATGTCTCAATATAAAGAGATGAATCAAACCGGATTAGCGCTATTTGAACTTGTGGTGGATTTAAGCGAAAAAAAAATGACCTATGAAGTCTCTCCCTGGGTGATTGAATTGGCAACACAATTTAAATCTCTCTACGGCGAAGAGCAGGGGGAGCATATCACCCGAAAGATCATCAGTGATTGTATTCGTGATAATCACTCGGTGCATTAGGTGAGAGGATCAGCCGTGCGCTCAGGATGACGTGGGGTATTACTTCAGCTAAAGGAAGTGCTATGCTAATAAATAAGTGATATCGCAAAGAGATCCAATGTTAGATAAATCGGATAGCAAAGAAGGGTTATTTTATTATACAAAAACGCTAGGGGTTGGTTTGATCTTGGCGATGATTTATTGGCTTGGTGAATCGTTACTGCATGTCTTTGTTTTTCATACAGGGTCGATGCAACAAAGCTTGATTCCTAATAATAGGAATGAAATTTGGATGCGCGGACTCATTGTCTTTTTGTTTTTTGGGGTTACGTTCATAGTCGCTTATGCCTTGCGTCAAAAAATGCGCGTTTCTAAATTGCTTAAATTGGTTTATTTGGCATTGAATGAAATTCGTGAAGCTGTGGTCATCACCGATCAGAATAATAAAATTATTTATATTAATAAGGGATATACGAATATTACAGGCTACTCCTTTGATGAGGTATATGGTAAAAATCCTAGCCTACTGAGTTCTGGAAGACAAGATAAAGAATTTGTAACTCCTCAGGTTGTGGAGTGGATAAGTTTGTTTTATTAGCACTCACAACGAACAAACGTCATCCTGAACGCAGTGAAGGACCTCCTGAATTTGGCTAGATCTTTGTCAAATTGAGATCCTTCGCTACGCTCAGGATGACGTACCTGGGTAGTTACAAGAATTTTATAAAAAACTCTGGACAGATTTGAGTGAAAAAGGATTTTGGGAAGGTGAAATTTGGAATCGTAGAAAGTCTGGTGAGTTTTTTGCGGAGTGGATTAACATTTCTGTATTAACTGATCCATGGATTAAAAATACATATCATGTCGCTGTTTTTTCTGATATTACCGCAAGAAAAAAGAATGAGCAGCAAATTAAATATTATGCCTTTTATGATTCATTAACGCATTTGCCCAACCGACGATTTTTTATAGAAAAATTAAATCAATTCATTCTAGCTACAACAAGATCCCCACAGATTATGGCAGTTTTATTTATTGACGTCGATCATTTTAAGTCGGTTAATGATCGATATGGGCATTTGGTAGGTGATACTTTTTTATGTGAAATAGCTCATTTTTTGCAATCAACAGTTCGTAAATCGGATGTTGTCTCACGCTTTGGCGGCGATGAGTTTGTTGTTTTATTGACGCATCTTGCTTCAAGAGAAGCAGCCTTGAAAATCGTAGCGAAAATTCTAGAGCACTCAAGGCGGGTAACATTAACTATTGAGGGGCACCCTATACCAATAGAGTTAAGTATCGGCGTCGCGATATACTCAGAGGATAGTCTTTTAGCTGAAGAACTTATTGAACATGCAGATGAAGCCATGTATCAGATGAAGAAGGCTTCTAGACAGAATGGAGCCTTTTATCAAAAGGGCGTTTAGAACGCTTTATAATACCGCCCCCCCATCCAGACTACTGCCGCGTCTTGTAAATCCATTACCTTTTAGGAATGGATCCCCGCTTTCGCGGGGACGACAATATAGATGCGTATTTACAAGACGACGCACTACCGTCTTCGTGAATTAAAACTGCTCTATATACTCATTATAGGCCTTCTGAAAACCACCGTTATTTTGATAATCCAACAAGGCAGAATTCACTTGCGCAAGCAACTGAGGGTTATCTTGGTTGACTGCAATCCCAAAACCATAACCATATAAAAAGGGTTTTCCGACCGGCATCATGCTTTGATCTGATTGGTATTGCCAATAATTAGCCGCAGATGAATCTATAAGCACGAAATCAGTGGTTTTATCTTGAAGCGATTCGATGAGTGAATGAAAGCTGTTAAACTCAACGATCGTCACGTCTGAGTTTGTTGCTTCTTCAACTGCCTTTTTGAATATCGTGCCGGTTTGTATGCCGACTTTTTTTCCTATTAATAGTTGGGGGGAAAACGGGACTTTAGTCCATTTGTTGAGTGCAAAATATTGCGCATAACTTAGTAAGTATGGAATAGAAAAACTAACCACTTTAGAGCGCGCTAAGGTGATGGTGATGGCCCCAATGCCGATGTCAGCCTGATGGTTGAGGATAGTGGGGAAAATCTCATAAAAATGCATGGGATGATAAACGCAGGTTCGATTTAATATTTTACATAGCTGATTCATGGTCTGCATATCAAAGCCATACAGTTGGTTATGCGCGCCTCTCATCACAAAAGGGGGCGAATAAACGTCTGTTGCAATCACCAATGGTGGTAATGGCGCCGCATTAGAGCTAGACAATAAGAAAAAAAACATCCCAACAAACCCAATCCATCTGCATGGTTTCATCCTTGAATTCCTCTGCTTACTCTATATCAATATAGTGGATTAATTTTTAAACCGTAGGTTGGGCCTTGACCCAACAAAGATTTAAAGATGGGCCAAGGCCCAACCTACGAGTCATTATACCTACTCATGCCTGTTTTGCGAATAGGGTTACCCCTTTTTCTGAGAAGTATAAAAAAATAATTGCGCCGATGAGACATTTTCTTTATAAATCATGTAAGATAAAGATTATGACTAACTATTAATATTTTGCTTATGAATCAATTTTCCTTTTTTTCCAAACCACATGCTGAAATTGACTTAGAAAAAACACAAGAAGAATGGTTGGCTTGCGGTAGCCTTTATCGTGCGGCTGCAACGGCATTTATGGATAATTTATTTTCGAGCTTGGGGACGCTGCAACCCAATTTGCAATCTTTACTTGGGTTACACCTGAAGCTTCATCCGCATATTAGCATGAGGAACGGCTTAAATACGCCAGTGGCTCAATTTAAGCATTTATTTGAAACGGCATCATCCGGCGCCTCGTTTCTTAACCAGCTGGCAACCACATTTTATCACCTTACGTTGTTAGGGGGGCTGAAACACCCTCATGAAAAACTGGTGCTTTTTTCTAAAAAAGATACGTTATTCACGGTGATTGAACGCAATGCACTCCCGATCCTTGCTGAGCAATTGGGTGTAACCATTGTTTGTCATTCAACATTTCAAAACAATACCATCGCCAAAAAAGAGCAGCATCAACCTGCTTTAGAGTCTGCTACGACAAAATGGACGCTCCAGCTCTTTAAAAAAGATGCGGTCTATGAGGCGAAGGTGCGTTTTAGTAAAAAACTTCATCCTCACTTATTGATACAAGAGCCAGTTTACCATGCAGCAGAAGAAGAGACGCGCTTTATGACAAACCTTAATGAAGTGAAAGCAGCCGTGCGTGACAAGCACGCTAAACTTTATCGTAAATTAGCGTCTAGTTATGATGAGGGCGTTTTATCGGAAAATAGCCTTACTGAGCGCTTTGGCGGTGAAATGGAAATCAGATTAAAGGCATCATATGCTCTGCTCCTTCCTGAACAAGATGCATTTGATGACGATGTTGTGATTGTCGATAAGCGCTATCCTCCCATTCTTTCTGCTTTAGCCAGATTTGCAGCCATCGATCCTCAATTTAAAGCCAGGTTGTTTGATGAATTTGACGGCCCTGTCGAATCATTGTCAGCTACATCTGCCATGACGTTTTAATTTGTTAACGTAATCAGAGGGGTGTATCCGCTATGTTTTTAAAATTTGAGCAAGGTAAAGAAAAGATTATTGATGCTCTTATCGATAAAATAAAGCAAAATGTGCACACAAAAACAGATATGTGCATTGAGTTTGCTAAACAGTTTTATGCAACAGTGTCGCTCGAAGATTTAATGGCTTGGGATCTCGATGATTTATATGGCGCACTGATCCATTTTTGGTTGTTATTACAACATCGAAAACCCCGCGAAACCAAAATTCATATTTACCAACCCTATCTAGAAGAGCATGGATGGCAGTCGAATCACACGATTATCGAAATATTAATGGAAGATATGCCATTTTTAGTCGATTCCATTCGTATGGTTTTAGACCGCATGCAGGTGTTGTCTCATCTCGTTGTTCACATGGGCGGGGTGGTTCTTGAACGTGATAAGAAAAATGAACTACAAGCTATTCTTCCTAGAAGTAAACAAACAAGCCATCCACATTTAATAGAAGCACCCATTTGGGTGCAAATTAACAAACAAACCGATGCAGCCGTCTTACATCATTTAAAAACACAATTGATTGAGGTCTTAGAAGACAATCGTGTGGCAGTAGAAGATTGGTCTCTCATGCGCAATAGGATCAAAGATGTGATCCTTGAGCTTGAAAAAACACCACCGCCCATTCCTTTAGAAATACTGAGTGAAACAAAGGCATTTTTAACGTGGTTAGAAGATCACCATTTTACGCTTTTAGGGGTGTGTGATTATAAGATTGATCAAAAAGGGAAGCACCTCCATTTTAAAGCTGTTCCTAAAACAGGGCTCGGTATTTTGCGAGAAACCCATATTGCAACTCGACACGAAACATTACATAGCTTAATTCCTGAATCATGTGATTTAACAACATCTGAAGGGATGCTCATCGTTTCAAAGACAAGCTGGTTATCTACCATTCACCGTAATACCCATGCGGATTATATTGGCATCAAACAATATGACGCCAAAGGAAAGGTCATTGGCGAACGTCGCCTGATAGGGCTCTATACCGCGGCAGCTTACAATACCAACCCTAGACATATCCCATTTTTAAGGCATAAAGTCCTGAAGGTCATGCAAAATTCAGAGCTTAACCCTAAAAGTCATGCCGGAAAAATATTACTCAATATCATTGAGACACTCCCTAGAGATGACTTAATTCAAGCATCAGAAGATGAATTACTTGAATTGGCCATGGGGATTATGCATCTTCAAGAGCGCAAAAGAATACGCCTGTTTGCAAGAACTGATATTTATAACCGATTTATTTCATGTTTAGTTTTCGTTCCTAAAGATCGGTTTAATACCGAAATGCGTAAAGACATGGAGCAGGTGTTCGCCGCAGCATTTCAAAGCGAGCAGATTACATTTTCCACTTGGTTTACTGAATCAGTATTGGCTCGCATTCACTTTGTTATTCGTATCGATCCTGCGCATCCGCCCGTTTGGAATGTAGCTGACATTGAAAAAAAATTGATTGAGATAGGACGCTCTTGGTCTGATGATTTGCTCACCCAGTTACTTAATACACTGGGTGGAGAAAAGGGGAATCAGCTCTTTTTAAAATATAGACACGCTTTCCCTTCAGCTTATTGTGAAAGTCATACCTCAAAAATGGCGGTTTATGACATTATCCAGCTTGAGTCCTTGGGTGAATATCCGCCGCTGGTGATTCATTTTTACCGCGATCCTAACGGCATAAAAAACTATTTTCGATTAAAAGTTTTTCAGCAAAATTCCACCATTCCGCTCTCTGAAGTGTTACCTATTGTAGAGCGTTTGGGGATGACGGCCATTAGCGAGCGTCCTTATTCTTTACAGTTTGATGATGGGCATTTGGCGTGGATCAGTGATTTTTCATTGATCTATACTCAAGATGTCCACTTTGAAATAGGGGAAATTCAACAACGTTTTCAAGATGCATTTATCAAAATTTGGTTAGCAGAAGCAGAAAACGATCGGTTTAATGAGCTGATTTTGTCAGCAGGACTCGATTGGCGTCAGGTTTCAATTTTAAGGGCGTATGCCAAGTATTTTAAACAAATCGGCTTTACCTTTAGTCAAGAATACATTGAATCAGCTATGATTAATCAATCTTTACTTGCAAAACGCTGTATCGAGCTCTTTGAGATCCGCTTCAATGTTGAAACCGATTTGAAACCGATGGCTCGCTTACAAAAAGTCGAGACCGCAACAAAATTGATTTTAAAGGCGCTAGATGCTGTTTCAAACCTAGATGAAGATAAAATTATCAGACAATTCGTAAATACCATTAACGCGACACTCAGAACTAATTATTATCAATGTACGGCAGAGGGAGCCCCTAAACCCTATCTTTCTTTGAAGTTCAATTGCAAATTAGTGCCCAACTTGCCAAAACCCTGCCCATTATATGAAATTTATTTATATTCACCCCGTGTTGAAGGTGTTCACTTACGCGGGGGAAAGGTGGCAAGAGGGGGCCTACGTTGGTCTGACCGAAGGGAAGATTTTCGAACGGAAGTCTTAGGGCTCATGAAAGCCCAGCAAGTCAAGAATGCCATTATTGTACCCAATGGTGCAAAAGGCGGCTTCATACCTAAACAATTGCCATTCATCAAGGGTAGAGAGGCCATGATGGCCGAAACAGTTGCGTCTTATCAAATTTTTATTCGTGGGTTATTAGATATTACGGATAATTATAAAAATGGCAAAATCGTCAAGCCGCGCCAAGTGATTTGTTATGACGATGACGATCCCTATTTAGTTGTTGCTGCAGATAAAGGCACAGCCACTTTTTCTGATTATGCAAATGAAGTTGCATTCTCCTATCAATTTTGGTTAGGCGATGCATTTGCTTCTGGAGGATCCTTAGGCTACGACCATAAAAAAATTGGGATCACAGCGCGGGGTGCATGGGAGTCTGTGAAACGCCATTTTTATGAAATGGACATTGATTTTTTAACCCGAGACTTCACGGTCGTGGGTATTGGTGATATGGCTGGCGATGTATTTGGCAATGGAATGTTACTTT
This sequence comes from Gammaproteobacteria bacterium, assembly GCA_026399205.1. Lineage (GTDB taxonomy): Bacteria > Pseudomonadota > Gammaproteobacteria > Legionellales > Legionellaceae > 2-12-FULL-37-14. The sequence goes on along the minus strand of JAPLRL010000035.1, from coordinate 13,722 downwards.
CAAAGCGTATTAAGCTGATTGCTGCATTTAACCATATGCATATCTTTATTGATCCGAACCCGAATCCGTTGGTGAGTTTTAAAGAACGCGAGCGGTTATTTAATTTGCCGCGCTCAAGCTGGGCTGATTATAATCATGCGCTGATTTCAAAAGGAGGCGGTGTATTTGATCGCTCCGCTAAATCCATTTTGATTTCAAAAGAAATGAAGACCCTGTTAGGTTTAAAACGCAATAATATTGAACCCAATGAATTGATTAAAGCCATCATGAAAGCTGAGTGTGATATGTTGTGGAGTGCGGGCATTGGCACCTTTGTTAAAGCAGAGCACGAGACGCATTCTGAAGTGGGCGACAGGACCAATGATAGCATTCGTGTTAATGGCAATGAACTTCGTTGTAAACTTGTTGCAGAAGGGGGCAACCTCGGGCTCACCCAGCAAGCGCGGATTGAGTATGATCTCAATGGCGGATTAGTGTATACCGATTTTGTTGATAACTCTGCAGGGGTGAGTTGCTCAGACAAAGAAGTGAATATTAAAATCCTACTGGATAAAGTCGTCGCCGAAAAAGAATTGACGTTAAAACAACGCAATGCACTCTTGTCATCGATGACTGAAGAGGTGTCAGCGTTAGTCTTAAAAGACAATATTGCTCAAACGCGTGCGATTAGTTTAGCAGCGTCTCAAACCAATGCGATAGATTTACATATTCGTTATATACATACCTTAGAACAGATGGGTAAATTAGATAGACACCTCGAGTTTATTCCAGATGATAAAGTGCTTATGGAACATAAAATGCTGGGAAAAGGGCTGGGTCTGCCTAGTATTTCGGTGTTACAAAGTTACAGTAAAATTATATTAAAAGAGCATTTGTTGGCTACCGATGTGCCTGAAGATCCTTTTTTAATCTCGTTTTTGATTCAAGCCTTTCCGAATACATTGCATCGCCACTACAAGGCAAAAATTAAAGCGCACCCACTTAAAAGAGAGATAATTGCAACACGATTAAGCAATATGATTGTGAATGAAATGGGTTTTGCATTCGTTTTTCGAATGGAAGATGAAACCGGCGCATCAGTTTCGGCAATTGCAAGATCGTATTTAATTGCAAGAACACTATTAGGCCTAGAAAGCATTTGGCAGCAAATCGAAGACTTAGGGTATGCACTGAAAGCAAAACATGAAAAAGAAGTTTTGACCGTATATTTGCGACTTGTGCGCCGTATGACCCGTTGGGTCTTACATTATATTCCAGAGTTGACCATTCAAGAAGCGGTCGAGCGTTACTCTGATGGCATGCATGAACTCAAATTAGCATTGCCTGATATGTTGGCAGGTGAGGGCAAGCAACACATGGAGCCACTCTTCCAAATATATCGTTCGTGGGGCATTCCCGAAAGTCTTGCGCATGAATTAACGAAAACACGACCTTTATTTTCATCTTTAGACTTGATTGAGGCGTCTCTTAAATTAGAGCGCTCAGTGGCTGATGTCGCCAAGGTTTATTTTGAAATTGGTGATCTTTTAGGTATCGCCTGGATACGCTCTCAAGTGATTGCGCATCCAACCGAAACTTCCTGGGAGTCTTTTGCCAGAGAAGCGATTCGTGACGATTTAGATGCAGAGCAACGATTTATCACCGAATTTATTTTAAAGTGTCAATCGACTGAGCTCGAAGCCGGATATTGCATTCGTGGTTGGATGGAAGCCCACCAAGAGGGATTAGCCACGTGGCAAAAAGCATTGGCAACCCTTAAGTCAAGCAGCCAACTCAATTACACCATGTTTTTAGTGATGGTACGGCAATTGAAGAATTTAACACAGCGCCCGTAATGTGTGGCAAAATATCAGAGCCATCACCGAACATCCGAGCCGCGACCGTTAGGGAGCGGAAGTTTTAAAATTTCCGCTCTCCTTTCGGTCGCGGCTCGGATGTTCGTGGGTTGTCGATAAACCCGACGTTGAGGGAAAAACATGCTAAAACGAGACATCTCCAGAACCAATGTTCTTATTGTAGCTGCCGGCAGCATGATTGGTTCAGGGTGGCTATTTTCCCCTTTTATTAGCGCTCAAATGGCAGGTAGTCATGCGTTATTTGCGTGGGTAATCGCGGCTGTTTTCATGATTCTCATTGCATTACCGCTGTGTGAGCTAGGGACCATGTTCCCGATTTCAGGCGGGATGGTGAATTACCCTAATTATACGCACGGACTTGATGTTGGCTTCTTATTCGCCTGGATTTCTTGGCTTTCATATGTGGTCACCACGCCGATTGAAGTGCAGGCTATTTTACAATATGCCAGTCACTTTTTTCCTCAACTCATTGTGACCATAGGCGAAAATGGTTTTGAGCTCTCTTATTATGGTTATGTTGTCGCGATTGCCGTTCTCTTATTTGTCGTCTTGTTGAATTCATTTGGAATCAAGTTGTTAGCTGAATGTAATCGGTTTACCGGCATCATTAAGTTTATTGTACCCACACTTGCGACCGTCGCGTTAATATCAACCGCGCCCACGTTCCACAATATTCAGTTTAATGTCATGGATAAACATGGCTGGGAGATGGTATTTTCAGCCCTCTCAACCGGCGGTATTATTTTTGCCTTTGCAGGATTTCAAAATGGATTGGTCTTAGCAGGGGAGGTAGAAAACCCACAAACTAATATTCCAATCGCCATTTTAGGCGCGGTGGGTCTCGGCTTTTTAATTTATTTCACATTGCAACTCAGCTTCTTAATGGCTGTGCCACCTGAATTATTAACCCATGGATGGCAGCATCTGACTTTTCCTGATGCGAGCGCTCCTTTAGTGGGTTTAACGCTGCTCGTAGGATTGGGCTGGGTCGCCACCATTTTGCTCATTGATGCGTCTTTTTCTCCTTTTGGCTCAGCCCTTGTTTATACCACCGCAACGTCACGCATTTTATATGGCATGGCTTTAAATAAACATTTACCGTCATTGTTTTTAAAAGTGAATCGCTATGGCATTCCAACCCGAACGTTATGGGCCAATTTTATTGTTGGAGCGTTGTCGTTTTTACCGTTCCCTGGCTGGCAAAAAATGGTTGCATTTTTATCTTCTTGTAGCATTTTATCTTATAGTATTGGCCCTATTTGCTTATTGGCCATGCGAGAATTAAAACCCGATCAACTCAGGCCGTTTCGTTTATGGTTTGCCACACCCATTTGTTATTTGGCATTTTATGTGTGTAACTTAATGCTGTACTGGTGTGGCTTCGATATTTTAATTAAATTAAATATCGGTATATTAATTGGCGGCATCTTACATTTCACGTATCAACAACGCTTCGAAGGATTAAAAGAACCCGCATTATACTGGTTTATTTTATATTTACTGACGCTTCTGTTGATCTCTTATTGCGGGAATTTTGGCGGGATGAAGTTGATTAGCTTTCCATTGGATTTATTTATATTGTTCCCAGTCAGTTGTGTGTTTTTATATAGTGCTTGCCATGTGAAGATGGAGCGGGGGATTGATGAGCGAATTGCGTCTTCATCGGGCGAAGTTATTTCGTAGGGTGGGCAAAGGAGCCACACATTGACCTTGCCGTTGGCTTGAAGATCATGGGCGACGTGCCCACCGGTAGCTCGGAGCCACCGGTGGACACGTCGCCTTACGGTTTCCGTTCATCGGCAACATCATCGTTTGGCTCCTTTGTCCACCCTACAACCACTTCCGCTTCTTAAAAAAATGATACGGAAAAATAGCCGAAAACACCATGAGGCCCAATGCGAGCAAATAACCATAGCGCCATGATAACTCAGGCATGATCTGAAAATTCATCCCGTAAATACTTGCAATCAGGGTCGGGGGTAAGAAAATAACCGCAGCGACAGAGAAGATCTTAATGATGTTGTTTTGTTCAATATTTACCATGCCCAAGGTCGCATCAAGTAAAAAGTTGATTTTACTGGTCATGAAGGTGGTGTAGTCACTTAAGGAGACAATGTCTTTATTTAACGTACTTAAGCGCATTAAATAAATTTGATCTAAGCGAAGATTGGCTGTTTGATTAAAAAATGAAATCAAGCGATTTAAACTTAATAAACTTTCGCGTACCTGACTGTTTAATTCAGCATGATGGCCGATATGCTGCATGAGTTCGGTATAATTTAAAGAAGGGGCAGTATTCGGTACATGTGAACGGTGAAAAATAGATTTAGAAAACTGGTCTAGGTTAGCGGCGATCATTTCTAAATTATCAGCTAAACGATCAATCGTTAGTTCTAACAAATAAACCAACAGCATTGCGCTTGAATAATGCTGCATCGTCGATTGTTTAATTTCTTTTGCTAATAACGTGAAAGAAGACGGCTCAACATAGCGTAGGGTAATCAGTTGAGATTCCCTTAATATAAAGGTGACAGAGTCGCCTTTGGGTTCGCCGGTTGTCGCCCCTGCAACAAGAATTGCAGTCATATATAAAATTTGATTAATTTCATAAAGACGACTAGAAATTTCAATTTCTAACATGGCTGCTCGGGTCGGTAAATAAACACCCAAAACAGACTCAATCCACATGAACTCTTCGGTGGTGGGGGTCAGAATATCTACCCATATCGCCTCAGATAAGCAAGCATAATTCTTGTCATCAATGACTTTAGGTGAAGATTCTTTTCCAATCAGATAGGCAATAATCATCAGTTATACCCACTCGTTAACAGCATCATGGCGTTGGTGGTGTAGAGCGACCGTCTGTTGCACCGGACGGTAAGCCTGTTATACCACCAGGACAAAATGTCACTTGGTAACTGGTAAATAGCTGTGTTGAGCCATCGTTCTGACATTCAAATGAGCCTGATGGATCATCAAACTGATAGCCATAGGCAGTAGGGCAACCGTCTTTTATCCACGTAATTGCCTCCCCAATGGTATAAGCCATGGGTGCACCAGCCACTAGATTTGTGGACCAATCATAATTTTGTCCTGGCAGATAGCCCGATTGGCCATCACCACATTGCGTTGCTGGCAGGGTGTTCGTCCAGTTCATACACCCACAACACTGGGCGAATTGTGCTGCGGTCAGGGGGTTGTAGCATGAATCCGAAGATTTTCCAGAGGTGGCTGTTACATCTGGCGTGCATGCGATCAGAACATTATATGCATCATATGTATTAGTGCCAATGGCTAGTGCTGTACCATAGTTAGAACTGGCGGTCTGATTTGGAATTTGGATATTCATGCCATACTTGGTAAATAAGTTAACCGAGCCCCATTGTCCTGAAGATGTATAACCAACATCATTAGACAAGGGACTAAACGCCAAGAAGTTACCTAATCGACGGTTAATGGGGGCATTACTAACAGGACTTGCTAGGGTTGGACCGGTGTTAAACGCCATACCACATAATGGCCCACTACTAGGAGAAGAGGTACAAGCATCATCAGAACCAGGGGTCACCCAATAAAAATCACTGTTCACATTTGTGCCAGATAATGTGCTTGAGGGGTCAAAAACCCAGGGGCAATTCCCTAATACATTATTAGACGCTGGTTGAATAATCGCGCCACCTGCCGAACAATTATAGGCTGTACTTGCGGTATTCCCTGTGGTTGGGCCAAACGCTTTGACTTCAACGGGGACATTCATCCCATTGATGATCGAGGAGTCATAGACGCCATCGCTCCCAGCAGTACTCACAATTGTTGCTTCAAATCTAGACGCAGGGTTTTGTGGTTGGGTCAGCGTTCCTGTAGAGGCACATGTCCCTGAATTTGCTAACGTGGTGCATGTTCCCGTTGCACAGCTAAATTGACCATTGGAAAACATAGTGCATCCTGTGCGCGGCCAAAATGTACCATTGGTATACTGTGATACGATTAGATCAATCGTAGAGGGTGCGCTTCCTAAGACTTGTGCGGGTAAATCATAAGCAGAAGTCGGGGCGCCACTTGGGTAAGTTGTTAAGTTAGGATCTGGGGAATAAATACCGCCAATCCCATTTGCAACGCCATACCACACTTCAAAATTACATTGGTTAACAAAGACAAGATGGTGTTGTGCTTGTTGGTTCGTTGCTACGGTAGTAGAGGTTGTTGCCGTTGTGAGTGTGCCACCGGCTGGTGTGACGCTTGCTGAAACGGTAAGTGCCCCTGTTGCATTAGGAATAACCGATGCGGTCACCGTACAGGTTGACCCCTCAGTTCCAGAAGGTGTTAAGCTCTTATTGGAACACAAATCATACGTGGTGTTCGTGGTGATGGTGGCGGTCGGCGATGAGCTTGAGGACAGGGTAACCGGACCAAGTGCGACCACATCTGATGTGCAAGTATTCGTGATTTGAAACTTCACCACGTTATCTGCATATTTGTATGTATTGGTCGGTAACAGTAATAAGCTTTGCGCAGTGACGGTATGACAAGAGCCTGAAGAGGTTTGAATCGAAGAATTTACGTGCGTAGATCCAGATACCCCAGTACAAGTCACCAATGCATTTAAGGTGATGTTACCCGTGGTATAAGGGCTCGTTAGTTGACCGTATAGGTCACAAGAATCACCCGGTTGTAAGGCTATAGGGGTTCCAACCGTTCCACAGGTCCCATTTTGAGGCGTATTATTTACAATCGTGGCATTTCCCGCACCAGTTATTGAAAATTGACCGACGCCAGAGCTGTTTCCGGCAACACAATGGGATATCTCTGTATTGCCTGTATTCACAAAATGGGCTTGAATAAAAGGAGACTGGTTCGTGAATATCACCGCAGGAAAAGGCGAAGGTTGATTGATAGTCCCGGTCAATGCAACGGTTGTCCCGACAATGGTCGAGCTGACAGAAGGCGCAGACGACGCTTGATCGCAGTTCATTAAAGCAGATAGCGAGATAGCACCTACAGTGTAAGGGGAGGTGAGTGTCCCGGAGAAGGTACAAGGCTCTGAAGGTGCTAGTGTTGCTTTTGCGCTGAGTGTACCACACGTATTAGACGACCCAGTTACAAAGGTCAGGGTTGCAGCATCACTTGGGCTCAGGGTAAATTGATTGGTTCCGCTAGCATTTCCGGCATAACAATTGGTTAGTGGGATTGTGCCGGTATTAATAAATTGGGCAATAAACGAGGTCGTGCCCGAATCAGGAACAGTGGTCGGGAAATTGGGAATAGATCCTTGTAAAAGGACAGATCGCGTGGATGTGGCTTGTAAGGTAGGTAGGGGAATACGATTATTGTGATAACCATAAATCAATTGAAAAGTGTTGGTTCCTGCTTGAATGGGGGAAAAGGTAATCACGACACTGCAAGACGCATTGGGAGCCAAGGTCACACCATTACAATTATCTTGTACACTAAACCCTGCGCCAGTGATTTTGCGCTCGATGATCATGACGGCCGGAAATCGCAAATGACTTGTTAACACATAAGTAACAATAGAGGTATTTCCCGGCTGTGTAGTTGGAAACCCGCTCGCAGGCGTGAGTGACCATGCAACAGGATCACTGCCAGCTATGACGCTCAGAGAAAAGAAAACACCCGTTAACCACGACAATACTTTTATTGTTACTTTCATACGCGCTCAGTCCCTTTACTGTATGATAAAATCCACACAGTATCCTAACTGCCGGCTATGTCTTTTGCAACCGTTGGGTATATAATTCACGATTGATCCCTTATCCTATACACTATGAAAATACCTGCCCCATTAAAACCCGGCGATAAAGTTGAAATTATCGCCCCAGCATCTCGATGCACCCCTGAGGTTTTAAGCGATTTGCAAGCACTCCTCACCTCATGGCAATTAAACTGCATCATGAGCCCCACTATTTTCGGTGATGATCTCCTCTGTGCCAATACAGATGAAATGCGCTACACCTCGTTAAAAAATGCATTACAAAACACCGAAATAAAAGCCGTGATCTGTGCCCGTGGGGGGTATGGTAGCATGCGCTTAATTCCAGAATTAAATACAATAGCCGTGCCTAACACACCCAAATGGTTTGTAGGGATGAGTGACGTGACCGCCATTCATTTATATCTTACACAGCGTTGGGATTGGTCAACCGTTCATGGATCGTTGAACATAAAAACACAGTCGCCTGAATCCATTCAATCTTTAAAATCAATTTTATTTGGCGAGACAAACGCGGTTGAGTTATTGGGTTCTCCGCTGAATTCATGCGCAGAAAAAACGGGTATTCTTGAGGGTGTCATCACAGGAGGAAATCTCTGTCTAGTCCAAGCCAGCATTGCCACCACATGGCAATTGAACGGGGAAAATAAGCTTATTTTTTTAGAAGAGGTAGGGGAACGCGGCTATCGTATTGATCGCATGTTGGAACATTTACGCCAAGCGGGTGTGTTTAAAAACGCTAAGGCTATTATATTAGGTGATTTTCTCGAAGGCGAAGAAACCAATGGGTCGTCTTTAGTCGAGCCCGTATTGGCGCGTTTTGCAGAGCAGTGTGATATTCCTGTTGTACGTATAGCCGGAATTGGGCACGGATATATTAATTCGCCCCTCAGACTGGGTGATATTTACACGATCATTGCCGGATCCCAGATCATTGCTGGATCATTGTAGGGTGGACAAAGGAGCCAAACTGGGAGCCCACCGATTACTGGAAACCATCGGGCGACGTGTCCACCGGTGGCTCGGTGTCCAACCGTAGTAGTATATGATTATGCGGCTGGATTTAACATTCCGCTCCCCGGGCTTGGGGAGCAATGGAACAGCCAACCCACTTAAGGCTTTTCCGTTGTTCTTAATGGCCTTAACTCACCGCGTTTTACCTCATCTGGCATGGCAAATGAATATCGTCCGAGCATATTAATGTGACCATAGCCATATGCCGACAGTCTGGCTACATCTTCATCGTATACAGGGAACCCCTCTTGTCGTAATTCATTGATGGCAGCATCCATATAAATAGTATTCCAAAGTGTGATGATGTTTAAAACCAGCCCAAGCGCACCCAGTTGATCTTCTTGCCCCGCATGATACCTTTGATGAAGTTCTCCACGCTTACCGTGAAAAACAGCTCGACCTAAACTGTGTCTGCCTTCACCTAAATTTAGTTGTACCAAAGTTTGACGACGGAATGACTCATCATGAAGGTAATTAAGCATGTGAATGGTTTTATCAATTCGTCCAATTTCAGCGATAGCTTTGGCTAAACGTGTTGGTTTGTCAGCGACTTGAAGAGTGCGCATAATGCCGTCTGCGGGGACTCTCCCCAGCTTTAGTGAGGCCAACAAACGTAAAATATCATCCCACTCAGGTGGAACAAGGTCGATATTTATTCGACTTTTTGCGAGTACATTAAGTTTTCCATAATCAGCTACCGGATCAATCCTCCAGAATCGAGCACCACCCATATCAGCCAATCTCGGACTAAAACGAAGTCCCAATAGACGAAATAATCCAAATACAATATCACTGTATGCACCTGCGTCTGTCATGATACGCGTTGGTTGTAATTCAGTTTGTTGCTCAAGGACAACGCCTAACAATATTAGGCTATCACGTAAAGTACCTGGTACTGTTACAGCATTTAATCCGGTTCGTTGATTAGATATTAGGTTGTACCAAGTGACACCACGACCTGATTTAAAATATTTTGGATTTGGAGCAGCGTGCACCGTTCTAACAGGTACAACAAAGCGCATGCCATCGGCTGATGCAATATCTCCTCCACCCCAATCTTTAGCTAATGGGACTTGATTTTGAGCAGAAACTAATATGGCATTGACAGCCATTATCGTTTCGTTTCGAATATAATTTTGATCAACCCATACCAATCTATCTCTTTTTAACGCAGGTATATCCTCACGAACAAATGGTTCTCGTCCAGTATTGCAAGCTTCGGAAAGCAATTCGGCACATAAACTGATTAATAGATCCTCAACACGTACACTTCCTTCATTTATATGGGTGAACCCATCTGTAAATCCAGTACGTGTGGCTATTTCAAGTACCATCTCAGGTAAATCGACCCGTGGTAATTTTGCTTTTACAGCAGCTCTCAACGCTTTTAATGATGGAGGCTCATCAAGCGCATCGAGCTGAGTTAGAATCAGCTCCTCATTACCCTTAACGGTTTCAAATCGAACAGCAGGATTATTATCAATATTTTCAGCAACTAACCGATATACTTGATGTAGTTCATCTGAAAGACTTGTGATGGTTGGTGCCGGATCAATCGTTAAATTTAATGAGCGGCAAATCATGGGACGTACTGCCTCCCACTCTGATCCAGAATAAAGATTGGCTCTTGGATCAGCATACCTCCAACTCGGACTTATGAAGACATCCCTACGTTTCAGTGCCGATTGCAATTTATCAAGAACACAAAATGTATATGCTGTTCGGTCAATCGTAGTTTTTTTGCTATCCCGGCCAGTTATTGCTGTTATTAGTGCAAGCTCTTTGTCATTCGCTTTTTTTTGAACTTCCTCCATGTTTAAAATAGATTTTTTCAATTTCTCAACAGGAGCTTGTTTTTTCTTTGGTACAACGATTGCCGTAATTTTTTTATTGATAAGATCAGCATACAAAAGTGTATCGTTATGCAAAATGATACCATCTTGGGTTTTTACAAGTTTCTTTATCACACGATAAGTGGGGCGTGGTTCGTCTTGTGGCCAATTGATAACGCTGCATTCATCTTTAATAACAATGTTACGTTTCCATGACTTTCCAATAATCGCCATTGGCGGTTCATCTGCTTGTTTTCCCTTTAACCATTCAAGACTGGCCAGAAGAGGTTTGCCCGCTTGATTACTATCAAAATTTATCACTCGAAGGAGCGAAGGTAAAAATTTCTGAACTGTTTTCTCCTTTTGTTCAAGCTCATGATAAAACACATTACTTGGCGGCCTGATTAAAGCACTAGCATTTTCAACTGCATAGACAAGTGCTTGATGACCTACCGCCGTATAAATTGTATCCCGAATTTCATTATCAGAAAATTCTGTATTCAGTAGTAGCTTACATGCGTCAACCAATGTGGCTGTCGCTTGATCGAGATCTTTAAGAGTTCGCAAACGTGTATTTTTATTTTCTTGCTTGGCTTTTGAGAATAAATCGCGCAATACCATACTGAGTACGTCCAACGAATCATCTTGGGAGTCTGATTCAAAATGATTTGCAAATGCAACGAGCGTCGCCATTTTACGTTCAAACGGCAAGCGGTTGATGGCTGTAATTTTTGCCGTATTAGCAAAGCGTGCAAGTGTTGCTATTTTACAGGCGGGTATGCGGTACAATGGTAATTTCACACTAATGTTGCGGGCGGACTCAACTCGTTTTAATGCTTGTACAAGAGCTGTACTACTGACGCTAACTGGGCCTTTACGTAATTTATCAAGCAATGAAAGATGTTCGTCTTCCTCTACCACCAAGAGGTCATTCAGTTTTTCTTGTTGTGTTGCACTTAAATTTTTAATCAACATTCGCCATAAGCGAGACTCCATCCTGGAGCGAATTTCTGCGACAAAACGCTCAAGGACTGTAATACCGGGTAACAATATTTTATTGGTAGATAACCAACCTACAGCATGATCAAAAAGCAGACCAGGTCTGTCAGTACCAGTCCAGCATAGGGCACATAATATGCGGCCAAGACGAAAACGGGTACCTTTTTCGACAAATTCAATATAGCCATAACGGGATCGAATTTCAACAGTATGGCGCCAACGCTGCTCGCTTTTCATGTACAGTAATAAGCAACTCTCTGGATCACTCACTTTGATTTGAGTGGCAATGCGTTCAATCACCACACGAGGGATCTGACTCAGGTCGGAAATTAAAGCTCCAATAAATCGAACTGTTGTCAGTTGTAATGCATAACCTAACCGGCTGAAATCACCACGTTTGCTTGCAATCCATTCAATATCCTGATCATCGAGGAAAAAAAGACTGTCTACGATATCCGATGGTAGGTCAGTAGGATATTTAGCGTAATTGTCACATTGTGTTGGGGAGAGAAAACTAACAGGCATGTTTATCCAAATCGATAGGTGTTGTCGCAAAACTTAGAAGTTTAGCAACATTTTATGGGGGGCTTGATTTGTCTGGCCAAAATGAGTTGCAAAAATCAGATGCAAAAGTCTATTCTTTTGCGATATAATTTGCAAATTAATTTAAGGGAATATGAATGAAAATAGGTTATGCGCGTGTTTCAACCACTGAACAAAATTTAGACCTACAATTGATCGCTTTGAAAGAAGCTGGTTGTGGACGAATTTATCAAGAAAAAATTTCGGGGGCAAAATTAAACCGCCCAGAATTACAACGATTGCTTGATCAACTTCGTCCAGATGATGTTATCGTTGTATGGAAATTAGATCGACTTGCACGTTCAACACAAAATTTATTGGAGCTGGCTGATCAAATAAAAAATGCCGAAGCTTCTTTTTGTTCGCTCTCGGAGCCATGGGCTGATACCACTTCTCCATCAGGGAAGATGATCATGACGGTGTTTGCTGGTATTGCTGAATTTGAACGGGATTTAATTCGTGAACGCACCGGCGCGGGTCGCGCTGCGGCTAAGGATCGTGGGGTTCGTTTTGGACGTCCTGAAAAAATGAATGCGGAGCAAAAATTGTTAGCTAAGCGTCTATTACAAGAAAACAAATCGGTTAGTGAGATTGCAAAAACTTTTAATGTCCATAAAGCTACAATTTACCGTTTGCAAGATTTGTAGTAATGACAAGTTATTTAGGTTATTTTTGGCGCGAACTGTGATGACAGATATCGAAAGCCCAAATAGAGTTTGCAGTACGTCATAAGATAAATTCAACAGGAGTTCAATATGGCAGAGAGAAATAAAACTAAAGTATATCAAGTTTACGATGAGATCTTTGAGTGGATTGATAGCCATCGTAATAAAGAGCTAAAAATGGAGAAATTTTATTTAAATTTCATCCAAAAATATACCCAGCCTGAAGCCAATATATTGGATGTTGGCTGTGGTACCGGAGAACCTATAGCACGTTTTTTACTCGAAAAAGGTTATAAACTAACAGGCGTAGATGCTAGCAAAAAAATGATTGAGGTATGTAAGAAGCGCTTTCCAGATGGAAAGTGGCTGCTAGCAGATATGCGAACTTTGGATTTGCAAGAACAATTCGATGCAGTTATTGCTTGGCATAGTTTTTTTCACCTGCCCCATGATGACCAACGCGTTACATTGAAATTATTAGCAACCTTTGTGAGCCAAAAAGGTTTGTTAATATTTACAACAGGACCAGAGTACGGTGAAGTTTGGAGTGATAACGGTGGGCATGATTTATATCATGCATCTCTCTCTTCTGAAGAATATGAGCAAATACTCACAGATAATGATTTTAAAGTACTAACGCATAAAATAAGAGACCCAGAATGTGGAGATGCAACCGTATGGGTTGCTCAAAAAAATTAGCCGCAACTTGTATTAGACTCAGTAAAAGGGCTTAAGTGGGTTGGCTGTTCCATTGCTCCCCAAGCCCGCTCCCTAACAATATTCGTGTAGCCGATGAAATAACTGCAACATGATGAGCCGTATCTTTTTGATTGGGTGTAGAAAAATAAATAGCTACAACTATAGGTGGAGATTTAGGGGGCCAGATGACTGCAATGTCATTGGTTATCCCACCTTCCGCAACAGTTTCCAATAAACCCGAATTAATCTGCCCATTTTTAACTCAAATCAATTAAATTAAGAAATAGATCGGGTGAAAACAAGAAATAGATCAAAGCTAATTGGTGCTGACATGGATATGATGACGG